>PBPD01000113.1 GCA_002725445.1 Rickettsiales bacterium | reverse complement strand
ATTAATGGTATGCTGCTCCTCACAGATTGATGTCATGATGATGTACAGCAGGGATCGCTTTTTGTTCTCGATTCCTGAGTACACGGAAGGCTCATACTCGCCCCACCATTTAGGGTAGGGATTTTCCAATGGGTTGGATTCCACCCCGTTGTGTTTGACCACCGTGCGGGGCACACCACCGTTGCGATTCATATTCCGCATGCGGTGGCGGAATCGATTCGCCAGACGGCGGGCAATGGCACGATTGAGCTGAATTACGAATCGAATGACCTGCCGAACCTGCGCGAGGCGCTGACCGAAGAGATTGACAGTGTGGCGGAAAAAACCGGGCTGGGCGATGATATTCTGGATTTTGTGGGCGAGAATGCCGCGCCAAGCCTGAACACGCTGGCAACGTTGGCCTCACGCTATTTCCCTGAGGTGGAGCGCGGCGTGGCCGAGAGTGCTGCACCGAAGCAGCAGGGGGCGAAACCGGCGCGCAAAAAGACCGAAGATGTAAAGCCGGTTGCGCTGAAAGAGTATATCGCCAAGCATCAGATAGAGCCGGAGCAATTCCGTTTAGAGCGCCGCCTGCGCAGTAATGGCGAGTATGATCTGGTGATTGCGATCAACCGGTTGGGGCGTGGCGCCGAGCGTGAAGCGCTGTGGGGCATAGCGGATCCGAAATTGGTGAAAGACCCGCTGAAGTTGGAAGGTAGCTCGGGCAGCCGCACGCGTGAAATTCTGGCCAATGGCAAGCAGAATCCCATCCGCGAGATGGAGCGTCTGAATAAAGCCTTGGGCGAGCCGATGGTGCGCGAAGATGTGTCATTTGCTTTGCAGGTGACGGGGTTGAAGCCGCTGCGCCTGACCAATGACCGCAAAGAAGAGCCGCAGCCAATCAAGGGTGTGACGCTGGGCGAGGTGACAGAGCGGCGTGGCAAGCACAGCTATTATATCTATCTGACGGCGGAGCTGTCCGAGCGCGTGCTGAAACATTTGGGCACGTTAGGTTTGCGTAGTGATCTGGAACATGAGCTGGTGAGCAAGGCCGATGAACGCCCCGCCGTGGTGCGGGTGAGTCTGCCGCAGGCGGTCTATAATGATGTGAAGGCGCAGATAGAGGCTGAGCGCGACCCGGACGCGAAAAACAGCGTGCATGATTTTCTGTCGAAACAGCCAGTGGTGGAAGCCGAGAGCGTGCAGGCGCTGGATGAAAATGTGCGCGGCCAGATGGGTGTGGAACATTACGAGCCAGTGGTATCGGGCGGGCCTATCAAGCAAATACATGCCAAACCAAAGCCGAAACTAAGTACCGATGATGCGATCAATCGCGCGCTGGAATATATTGACGGGCTAAGCAGCAACCGCCTGAGTTTGAGCTATGCGCGCGTGTATTATCAGGAGCAGGTGGAAGACAAGGAAACCGGCGAAAAGGTGATGGAAAGCGGCTATGAAACCGTGCCGCGGATTTATATCGCCTGTGATGACAGCAAAGTGGGGCGCTATAGTGCGACCGCCTTGCGCGACAAATTCCGTTCGCTGGGGCTGGCGGATGTGGGCGAAACCTATGAATACCGCAATAATGGCCCGCGCGCAGGCAAGGCGCATGTGATTGCGTTTGATGTGCCCGCTGATATGTTCAGCGAGCTGCGCAGCGCCAAGCAGGACTATCCGGTGCTGTTTGAGGAAGACGATTTCCCCGAGAATGAGCAGGAGCAGGGTAAGATTGACGATCAGACCATTCTGGCGCGGGCGGATGAGCATTTTGTCGTCAGCCAGAAAGTCACCAAGCTGAAGAAAGAGCTGAACGACACCGAGCGTCTGGCGCGCAGCTCTATTTCGCTGGCGAGCATGCGCTTTCCGGCCGAAACGCACTGGAATAACTTCCTGAAAACCCTGAATGATGCGCAGGAAGATCAGCAGTCACGCGAGGGGGTGAGCGGCCCCAATAGTGAGTTGCTGGAGGGCGCAAAAACCACCGCCGCGCATGTGGCAGGGGTGGGCACTGTGGGCAAGAAATTGCGTGACGGGCTGGAAGATCAGGAGCGCGGCGCAGGCCAGCTGGAAGACGGCACAGGCAGCGTGAACGAAGCGCATGCCGAGGCGCAGGACTGGCACCGCTGGTTTGAGGAGCATCTGGATCCGCGCACCCGCACCGCCACGGCGCTGATTATTGATAATGCGGGGCGCAGCACGCAGGAGATTTTGCAGAATCTGGCACGTGAAGGCGCATTTACGCGTGATGTGGAGCTGGTGAAAGCCGGCAATAAAAAGACGGTGGCTGTGGTGTTCCCGACTAAGGAAACACTGAGCGATGTGCAGAAAGCCTTTGCTGAGCGCACCGATGGCCGCGAGATTCCATCGCTTAAAATGCCGCCGGAAATGCGCGAATGGCACGATGCGCAAATGAAAAAATATGGCGATAATGCGCCGCCTCACACCATTCTGCCTGCCCATATGCGCGACGAAGTGCTAAAATTGCGCTTTGACCCTGATGTGGAAGAGAAGCGCATCAAGCAGCATAAAGTGTCGGCGCGTAATTTGCGCAAAATGTTTGGCGGCACCAAGCTGAACCCCAACCATGCATGGATCACCTATGAGCGGCAGGACGCCACGGTGGAAGAGCAGGGCGTGGGCGTGGCCGATGAAGACCGCGGCGCACAGCCTGTGCTGGTGTTGTCGGTGAAGGATCGCCGCCAATGGCAGCAATTCCAGCGCGACGTGATCAAGCCGCTGCGCAATGCCGAGCTGATTGATGCACGCAAAGAATATGAGCTGGAAGAAACCGTCGAGCAGGAGCGCGATTTAACCGAAGCGGAAGCCGAGCTGGTGGCGGTGACGGATGAGAAGTTTGAGCTGGACCGTCTGGGCGATGATTTGTCGTGGATGCGGCATCCGAACTTTTTGGCGCAAACCGAGGATAGCCCGGAGTTTTTCATTCAGTCGATGCGCACGCTGCAAGATTGTGTGAATGCGTATCTCTCCTTCAAGGAGCACCATCCTGAAGAAGAGGAAGCGCAAAAGAAACCGACCGAGCTGAGCAATGACGATATGCTGAATCTGCGGCCAATGGAGGCGGTGGGCGCGATGTTGCTGGCGCATGACGTGCCGATTGTACTGGAAAAAGACGAGGTGACCCCACAGGCGGTGGAGCATTTCAAAACCAATTTTGAGGGTTTCTATCAGGCGTATAACGAGCATCTGGCGCATTTCCGCCGCTTCGAGGACGAGCTGCGCGACGAAGTAGGCTCGCTTAGTCAGCTGGAAACCACCGAAGAGGTGATTAAGGCGAGTTACCATGGTGATTCGATGTATGATCTGGACGGTGAAGAACGCACGCAAGGCGATATTGACCGCCATTTTGCCAGCCATGCCCAGCGCGATCCGGTGCATGTGAAATTCTACCTCAAGCCCGAGCTTATGACGTTCTTCGGCAAGGGGCAAAGCACACCAACGGCGCAATGGATGCAGCGCCAGCAGCGCAATTTGCCAACCGACATTGAGCGCGGCGAGGGCAATGACGCCGTGCGGCAGGTGCGCACCTCGATGCGTGCGAATTTCGCGTTCACGCCAGAGGAAATCAAGAACCTGGCAGAGCCGTATTTCGCTGCCCTGCAATCGCGCGGTACCGAAGTGGGTGCGGGGAAATAAGCGACAAATGCAATCTGTGGGTGTATATGGCAGGCTAATTTTGTGCATTGACGCGAGTGAGGCAGGAAAAGCCAAAAAAATGTCACGTAATCGCGGTTTTTCGGCCCGTCTTCATCGTTCTGTAACATCTGTGTGGCATAACATAAGCACACAAGAATATTGTTCTAAGCAAGCATAGGAACCATTGTGAGCCAAACGCCTGAAAAAACCGCCACGATTCAGCCAGATAAGGCAAAGACTGATAGTTTTCAGTTGGCCGGCGTCTATAAGAGCGCCGATGAAAAGAATGAGGATCTGGAGTTTAACCGCACGAAGGATCTGGATCGTCGCGTGTATAAAGCGCCGGGTGGCCAGCTTTCGCCGTTGGAGCATTTGCAAAACCGCTTGTATGATGTGCGCGACGTGTCGCTGGAAAATACCTCGCGTGGCGTGGTGAACAATAACATCCGTATTTCGCAGACCCTTAGCCTAACCGGTGATGCGCTGAATATTTATGTGTCTGACTTGCGTGGTATTAATAAGCGCAGCACGGCATCATGGGTGTCGATGGCGGTGAGTGCGCTGGCAACCGTGGTGCCGTTTAAGCCGCAGAGCCAGGAAGAAATTGACCGTTATAACGATATGAGCCTGCCGAAATATGTGGCGACACGTATTGGTCAGGCAGTGCTGGAGCCAACGGACCATATTACACAAACCATCGGTTTGTCGCAGATGGTCAACGGGTTGCTCTATACAGGCGCGGCGTTTGACCTTGCAAAAATCGGGCAGGGCAAAACCCGCAACGGTATTATTATGCAGGGCGGCCTGACCGCATTGGCGGGCGCGACCTTGCTGTTTCACAAGAATGTGGAGAAAGCGTGGCAATGGTCGTCAGGCATTTTCTACACGCGTTATTTCACAACCGTGCCTAATTCCTATCAGGAAATGCAGTATGTGAAGGAAAACCCTGTGAAGCACGTGGCGACAGGTGAAGTGCTGCCAGAGATGCAGCAAAAGATTATCGCCTATGCACAGCCGCTGCGCGTGGCAATGCAGTTTACGGGCAATACGGTGGGCTTCCTGTATGGTGGTGCGTATAAGGATAAAGATGGCAACATCGTCTATGCCAAAGATGAAGACGAGAAGCCACCTGAGGAGCGCAAGCATAAGGGGCTGAAGCTGTTGAAAGATGATGCCTCGCAGCACGTAGATGCGAAAGATAGCGAGCAGGGCAGGCCTGATACGCATATCGGTGAGATTCAGCACGAGGCCGCCGTGGCCAAAGCGCCTGATCAGCACTTATCCCAATAAATCAGTGTAGTATTGAATAGCATACGCGCGCCTTGCGGGGCGGGCGTGCTGTTGCATGTGGCAGATAAAAAATTGGGGTGGTTCCGAAGAACCGCCCCAAAGTTGGTTACGCTATGATTAACCCGTGCACGTCGTTCGCGCCGCTGCGCGTGTGACGTTGATTGGTTTTCCGCATCGCTCCGCGCACTGCACGACCGCTCTGCTAGTTTTTTCCGCATCGCTCCGCGCACTGCACGACCGCTCTGCTAGTTTTTTCCGCATCGCTTGCGCGCTAGGCACGACCGCTCAGCTAGTATTTTCTCCGCATCGCTCCGCGCTAACGCGACCGCTCTGCGGGGTGTTTGGTGGTGCGCCGAGGACGAACCTCACGCACCCATTCGGTTCAGATCATCGGCGGTAGATAAAGTGAATCTCTACGCGACGATCCTGCGCCAAACAATCAATACGTTTCTGGCGCTCAGTTATGCCATCACAATCGGTGATGCTCACCGATTCGCCCAAGCCCCGAATATCAGCCACCGAGGTGTCGATGCGCGAACGCTGGTCGAGGAAGGTTTCCACAGCCTTAGCGCGGCGCTCGGAGAGGGCGAGGTTATACGAATCATTCCCCATCTTGTCTGCATAGCCGATGATGTCGACATCCAGCAAATAGCTGGTGGTGTTGATGAGGCGCGCCAGCTGGGTGAGGTCGTAGACCGCACGGTCGGTTAGCTGGGCGGAATCAAATTTGAAATAGATCGTCTCCTTCAACTCTTCATCGACCGGTGGGGGCGGCGGAGGAGGTGGTGGCGGAGGCGGCGGTGGTGGAGGCGGCGGAGGCGGTGGCGCACATGGATCGGTTGACTCCATCCATTTGGTGCGAATGCAATCGCCTTGTTTATCGACTACGAACTGGCCACGGTCGTCATAGGCAGCGTCCTGACTGCGCGCCATGATTGGCTGTGCGGTGAGTGTGGTGAGTGCGGCTGCGATGGCCGTCATCATCAAATAGCGTTTCATATGCTCTCCGACGTACCGAGATTATTTATTATTTTTATTAGGTATAACAGAAAGCCAAAGGCGATGATAGAGGAAAGCCATCATCTGTGGATGAGGTAGTTAAGTTATTGATATGCAGATATTTGACGCTACGCGACTTGTGCCACTTTTTTGCTGCGGCGCTTGCGTTTTACCTCGCGTTCGATCGTGTCGATCATGAGGGCGGCAATGTCTTTGCCGGTGATGCTTTCGATGCCTTCCAGCCCCGGTGAGGAGTTGATTTCCAGCACTTTCGGCCCGGTGCCAGAGCGAATAAGATCCACCCCTGCGACCTTCAGCCCCATGGTTTTGGCGGCCTGCACGGCGATTTTGCGCTCGTAAGGCGAGATTTTGATGGTGTTGGCGCTGCCCCCACGGTGCAAATTAGCGCGGAATTCGCCTTTGGCGGCCACCCGTTCGATCGAGCCGACGACCTTATCGTCTATCACGAATAAACGCAGGTCGCGGCCTTCGGCTTCTTTGATGAATTCCTGCACCAGAATGTCGGCTTTAACGGATTTGAAGGCGTTGATAACCGACTCGGCGGCTTTGGCCGTCTCAGCCAGCACCACGCCCATGCCTTGCGTGCCTTCCAGCAATTTCACCACCAGCGGCGCACCGCCCACCATTTTGATGAGCTCTTTGGTGTCGACCGGCGAATGGGCAAAGCCCGTGGTCGGCATAGGAATGCCCTTGGTGATGAGGGTTTGCAGGCTGCGCAATTTGTCGCGGCTGCGGGCAATGGAGACAGACGAGTTGAGGCAGTAGGCGCCCATCACCTCGAACTGGCGAAGCACCGCATTACCGTAGAAGGTGAGCGATGGTTTGATGCGCGGGATGACAGCGTCGAAATGCTCGAGCGTTTCGCCCCCACGATAGTGAATTTCCGGCTCTTCCGACGACACGTTCATATAGCAATGCTGGATGTTGATGAAGCGCATGTCGTGGCCGCGCTGCTTGCCTGCTTCCATCAGGCGGCGGTTGGAGTAAAGCTCTTTGTTGGAGGCCAGCACCGCAATGCGCAACCCGTCGGGCGCAGGTTCGGATGCTTTATATAAGCCCGTCGCTTCGGCGTTGGTGAGCTTGCGCTGCGAGAAAGAAATGTCGGGATCGACCATCATGCGGCCCTGCATGGCCTCGCGCCCCAGCAACATGCGATAGCCCATCGAGTCGCGGTTGGTGAGGGTGAGCTGGATGGTGAATTTCTGGCCGCCCATTTTCAGCGTGGTTTCGATGACGGGGCGGGTTTCCATATGCCCGGACGACGACTTGACCGCGCGCTGCTCTACCAGCTTGGCTTTGCAGGGGATGGAGAGGCTATTATTCTTTTGGATGGGGTGGATGTCGAATTTGACCCATTCGCCACCACGTGCGGTGTAGGTGCGTATGTTGAACGCGTGCAGCGCCGAGGTTTTGGCGCCTGAGTCTACACGTGCTTTAATCGCAGGCAGGCCGATATCGGGCAGGCTGCACCATTCTTCTTTGCCGATGATAATCTTTTCATTTTCCATGCTAGCCGCATAGCAGGCTGCACACTAAAACGCAATAAGGAAAGCGGATAGGGTGCGGTGCTGGCAGGCAGCAGGAAATAGTTTAATACATATTGAGAAAGCGCATCATGCAGCCGCGCGATTCGCGCTGCAGGTCGTAGCCTGCGGTGTAGTCAGTGTTGTTGGCAGCTAAGCTGCAATTGTTAACATTGCCCACGACTCGGCCTGTGCCGGGTTTGCCATCGTCTATTTTGGTGTCAACATTCCACGCTTCTTCAGGCACAAGCACCTGTTCTGCCGGAGCGCTGGAGGCATGTTGCCCGCCAAATACATAATGGTTGTTGAAATCGTAAGCGAAATGGAAATTGTTGCCGCCGCCCGAATTGTCCCAGTTTACGATTGCCCAACCGGTGTTGGAAATGCGCCCGCGCGGTACATTCTCGCCGAATACGGCATGGTCAGCGCCGCCGGGGCCAGTAACGCCTGTGTAGCTGCCTTCAAGCAGCCCGGCATTGGCCAGATGGTGCCAGTAGCGGAAGCGCTCCTGCGCGTTGCCGCTGTTGGTCTCAAGAATGCCGTCATTGTCGCCGTTGCAAGTGGGCAGGCCAGTGGAAGGCTGTGCGTTGGTGCCGGGGCAGTTGGTGGCGGTGCCCCAGAAGTCTTCGGCTTGGTCAAAGTCACCCGGCAATTGAAAATATTTATCGCGGAAGGTGTAAGTGGCGGATTGGAAATTCTGGATCTGGGTGCTGATGGAGCGCAGCTCAGCCGCGCGGATGAGGTTTTGGCCTGCCAGAATGCCGCCCGTAAGTAGCCCCAGAATGACAAGTACGATAGAGAGTTCCACAAGGCTGAAGCCTTGATTGACGGCTCGCTCCGCATAATGTGTTTGATGTGCTCTGCGCAATGCGCAACCGCTAGCGCGACCGCTCGCAAATGTTTGGTTGACGGCTCGCTCCGCGCCAGCGCGACCGCTCGCAAATGTTTGGTTGACGGCTCGCTCCGCGCCAGCGCGACCGCTCGCTCGTGTAGAGAGTTCTACTAGTGAAAAACCGTTTTCCCACATGGTTGTATTATAGCACACAGAAGGCGGAAATGGCATAAAAAACACCAGAATGCACCTATTCGGCCTTGGCCGGTGTGGCGGGTGAGGAGGGGGCTATAGCCCTGTATTGAAAATAAGTTGGCAGGCCACAGCGCTGTTAGAGAGGCTATACTCTGCCGTAGCGGGCACATCGGTGGTGGCGCACCCTGTGCCAAGTGGGCTGGTGCTGCGTGTGGTGTTCAAAAAGCCAGTGCCAGGCCGCCCATCATCCATTTTGGTGTCGATGTTCCATGCCTCTTCCGGCAAAAAGATGGGTTGGCGAACATATTCATCCGGCGCGTCGCCACCAATTGACATGGGTGAGTCATATAAATTGGGGAAATAATGAGTGCTTGGTGCGCCGTCGAAATCGATGGTGATGCCCCAGCCTGCATTGTTGATTTTGGAACGGGGCGCATTCTGCCCGAGTACGGTATCGTAGTTGAAGGTGCTTGCGCCGTTTTTGCCTGTGTAGCTGCCATCTATCATCCCGGCGAGGGATAAATGCTGCCAGAAGGTGAAAATCTCGGCATATTGGCCAGAGCCTGTGGCTTGACTTAAGCGGCCATTGCCATCTCCACTGCAGGTTTGAGTGGTCGAACCGCTGGCGGTTTCGCACCCGTCGCCAATGACTCCACTGCCGCCGGCGCTGGCCCAGAATTCATGCGCGCGGGTGAAATCGCCGGGCAGTTGAAAATATTTATCGCGGAAGGTATTGGCCGCGGATATCCACTTATTATATTCGGTGCTGACAGCGCGCAGCTCCGCCGCGCGGATGAGGTTTTGGCCTGCCAGAATGCCGCCCGTGAGCAGCCCCAGAATGACGAGAACTATTGATAGTTCTACTAGTGAAAAACCGTGTGTGCGCATGGGTGTAGTATAGCACGAGACGGCGAAGTTGGCACAAAAAAAGAGCCCCCGAGCGGGAAGGCATGCTCGGGGGCGGGGGGTGGAAACGTGTAGGTTACGCTTTACATGTTTCCAGGGTAATCATGCAGCTCGTCTTATGCGAACTGTGGTAGTTCGATCGTGTCGTTGAAGTCGAACATGAGGAACTTATTTGCGTTGAGCTGGGCGAGGGACACACTGCTGAGTGTGATCGTGTCGCCATTGCTCATGGTGATGGTGCTACCTGCGCCCGCGGCTGAGAAGCTCAGATCGCTGTGGCTGAGGCCGTTGAACCCATCGAAGATGATCAGATCCATACCAATCTGGAAATCGGTGATGGTGTCGTGGTCGATGCCGAAATCGCCGTTATTGAGGAAATTGTCGAAGATGAACAGATCGTTGTCAGCACCACCCGTTGCGGTATCGTTCCCCTCGCGTCCCCAGAAACAGTCAATTCCGTCATTACCATACATTACGTCTACACCGCCGGAATCGCGCTTGGCGTCGCCGTAAATCCAGTCATCGCCGTCGCCACCGGTCATGGTGTCGTTGCCGCCGTTACCGACCATACGGTCATGGCCGCCGTTACCGTTCATAATGTCGCCTACATCGACGCCGAAATCACCGTGGGGATCGTCGTTATAATCGCCCCACATCGAGTCGTTGCCTTCGCCGCCATGCATGGTGTCGAAGCCCGAGCCGCCTTCCATCGAGTCGTGGCCATCGCCACCTTCCTGGCTGTCTTCGTGCTGTTGGCCGAAGATGCTGTCATTGCCGGTGCCGCCAAACTGGCTGTCATTATGCTCCCAGCCTTTGATGTAATCGTCGCCAGTGCCGCCATATTGCGTGTCGTGGCCTGTCCAACCATAGATGAAGTCGTTGCCGTTGCCGCCATATTGCGTGTCGCTACCCGCATCGCCGCCCAGCGTGTCGTTGCCGTTATCGCCGTACTGTATGTCATCGCCAGTCCAGCCATAGATCACATCGTTATCGTCGTTGCCGTGGATGGTGTCGTTGCCTTCATCGCCAAAGATAGTATCGTTACCGAAGCCACCATTGATGACGTCGTTGCCGATCTCGGCTGAGATGAAATCGTCGCCGTCGTCGCCGTTCAGCTGGTCATTGCCAGTGCCGCCGAAGATAGTGTCAGCGCCGGTACCACCTTGTACTACATCATTGCCTGTCCAGGTGTGAATAAAATCGTTGCCTGCGCCACCATAGACGGTGTCGTTACCGTCTGCGGCTTCTACGCGGTCATTTCCGTCGCCGGCATTTGCAACATCGTTGCCATCAGCGCCGTAAATCGTGTCGTTACCGCCTTCGCCGTTCAGAATATCGTTGCCGCCGTCACCGCCAATAATGTCGTTGCCGTTGCCGCCGACCAACGAGTCCTGACCCAGCCAGCCCCATAGCACGTCGTCGCCATCGTTGCCGTAAACCGTGTCGTTGCCTTCGTTACCATAGACTAGGTCGCTGCCGCCCAGTGCGGTGATGATGTCGTTACCTGTGCCGCCGATGAGCGTGTCGTTGTTGTTGGTTCCGTTGATAGTAGCCATTTTCGTTTTGCCTTTCTGTGCTCAGATGCCTTCCCAAGCATGTGGCGGTGGTTAATAAAAGTTAACAAATCGTTAACGTATTTTTATTTATTATGCAAGAAAAATCAGTGGCTGTGTGTGAAGATTAGATGACAAGAACCCTAATAATTCGTTAAGTTGGCGGCATTGCTAATGGGATGTTGAATGTGGCGTGTGCAGGACGTGACGCACAAGTAAAGGGAGAGGCTATGACAGATACGCAGTTGATTGAGGTGGTGAACCCGTATGACCGTACCCGCATTTGCGAGGTGGAGGCATTAAGCTGGGACGCGCTGGATGCGACGCTGGACGAAGCCGCGCACCTTCATAAGGCCAATAACCATCCGCTGAGTGTACGCGAACGTTGCGCGCTGCTGCTGCAGGTAGCAAACCGCATAGAGGATGAAAAGGAAGATTATGCACGGCTGATGGCGCGCGAAGGCGGCAAGCCGTTTAGTGACAGTATGGTGGAGGTGGAGCGCGCGATTGACGGCATTCGCTACACCGCCGAACATACGCCCGCCTTTATGGAAGGCGAGGTGGTGCCCATGCAGCGCACCGCCAAGGGCGAGGGCAAGCTGGCGCGCACGGTGCGCGAGCCGATTGGCCCGGTGCTGGCCTATAGCGCGTTCAACCATCCGCTGAATTTGATTGTTCACCAGATTGTGCCGGCGATTGCGGCGGGGTGCCCTGTGCTGGTGAAGCCT
>PBPD01000112.1 GCA_002725445.1 Rickettsiales bacterium | reverse complement strand
TCATTCACGATGTCGTCGCGGTCACCTTGCAGCACCAGCCCATGTGCGGGGCATGGCGATAAGAAGCCAAAGTCATACATATTAGCCGGAGGTGATACGGTCACGAACCCTTCAATCTCAGGGCGGCGCATCAGCAATTGCAGCGCAATCCACGAACCAAAGGAGAAGCCAGAGATCCAGCAGCTCGACGCATCTGGGTTTTGTTGTTGTACCCAATCCAGAGCCGTAGCTGCATCGCTCAACTCGCCCAGCCCGTCATCGAACTTGCCCAGACTGCGGCCAACGCCGCGGAAATTGAAGCGCAGCACAGAAAAGCCATTCTGCGCAAAACATTGATATAGGCGATAAACAATCTTGTTGTTCATGGTGCCGCCATACAGCGGATGCGGGTGCAGAACAACGGCTACAGGCGAGCTTTTATCTTCGTTGTGGTGGTAGCGGCCTTCTAGGCGCCCCTCAGGGCCGGTGAAAATAATTTCAGGCATAAATCACATACCTCGGTGAAATAGTTGACCATATAGCTTGGTTTTATTATACTCTTTGCCTCATTTCCGAGGCTTTCGGTTGGTGGTTTAACGCATAGCAACGATTTTTACAATGCTTAAAACTTTGTTTGCAGAGATAGATACGGTGTTCGACCGCGACCCGGCCGCGCGTTCGCGGCTAGAGGTCATGCTATGCTATCCGGGTTTTCATGCGGTGATGTTTTACCGCGTAGCGCACTGGCTGTGGCAGCGCGATGTTAAATTGCTGGGACGCTTTATCTCACATATGGGGCGCTTACTTACCGGTATCGAGATTCACCCTGCCGCAAAAATCGGTAAAAATTTCTTTATCGATCACGGTATGGGCGTGGTGATTGGCGAGACTGCCACCATTGGCGACAACGTAACGCTCTATCATGATGTGACGTTGGGTGGCACATCATGGAGTGAAGGGGTGCGACACCCGCAAGTGGCAAATGATGTGATTATTGGCGCAGGTGCGCAAGTGCTGGGGCCAGTGCATATTGGCGAGGGCGCGCGCGTCGGCTCGAATGCAGTGGTGGTAAAAGACGTGGCAGCGCATGCATCGGTGGTGGGTGTGCCCGCACGCACCGTTAAAGAGATGCAGGAAACCCAGCAGGATGAGCGTTTCGATGCTTACGGAACGCCACGCGATGCCGAGGCGGATCCCATCAAACTGCTGATGGATGATATGATGAATGAGATGAACCGGCTGCGCCAGCGTGTGCAGGAGCTGGAAGCAGGACAGGCAGGTATTGCCGAAGATGCGGCGCAATCTGCAAGCAAATGGGAGGGAAATAATGATTCTCAGCACTAAAGGGCGCTATGCCGTGATGGCGATGGTGGATCTGGCTGCGTCGCAGGAAGATGCCAAGCCTGTGTCGTTGGCGGCTATTGCCGAGCGTCAGGAGATTCCGCAAGCCTATCTGGAGCAAATTTTCGCACGCCTCAAAAAAGCAGGGCTGGTGCAGGCCGTGCGCGGGCCGGGTGGCGGCTACCGTTTGGCGCAAGGGGCGGGCAACACACGCATTTCCGATATTATGCAGGCGGCAGATGAGTCGATTAAAATGACGCGTTGTAGCGGCAGTGACGACCCTGCGGGCTGCATGGCACCCAAAACCCGCTGCCTGACGCATGATCTGTGGGAAGGCTTGGGCAACCATATATTTATGTATCTGTATAACATTACGCTGGCGGATGTGTGTAATCGCGAGGTTGACATATTCCCCGCACCAGTACAAAAGCAAGCCGCGGCTAACTAATCAGCAAGGATGATCATGCGCGATATGGGAGTTATTTATCTCGATTATAATGCAACTTCGCCCGTGCGGCCTGAGGTGGTAGAGGCGATGCAGCTTGCCATGCAACACCCAACCAATGCGTCGTCGGTGCATGCGTTGGGGCGTAAAGCGCGCCAGCAGGTGGAAGATGCGCGCAGTGTGGTGGCGGATTTTGTGAGCGCCTGGGCAAATGAGGTGATTTTCACCAGCTCTGGATCGGAAGCGAACAATCACGTATTGCGTGCCTTTGCTGATCGTCCGATTTTGGTGGCGGCAACCGAGCATCCCTCTGTACTGACCACTGCGCAGCGCCTTGGTGGTGACATTCTGCCAGTCGATGCGCAAGGTATGGTGCAATTGGATGTGATGGAAGCCAAATTGAAGGCGCTGGGGCGTCCTGCGCTTGTCTCGGTCATGCTGGCCAACAACGAAACAGGCGTGATTCAGCCTATTAACGAGATTTCGCGTATTGCCAAACAATATGATGCGCTAGTGCATAGCGATGCGGTGCAGGCTGTGGGCAAAATAGACGTGGATATGGGCGTGATGGGCGTAGATATGCTGACCATCTGTGGCCATAAATGCGGTGGCCCGATTGGCGTTGGCGCGTTGGTTGTGCGCAATGATCTGAGCATCAAGCCATTCATCACAGGCGGCGGGCAGGAGTTGGGGCGTCGCGCTGGCACCGAAAACGTGCCTGCCATACTCGGCTTTGCGCGTATGTTGGAATTGGTGAGAGACCGCAGCCACATGAGAGATGTCGAAAACTGGATGGCCGATATGGAAGCGGAAATTACCCGCTTTGCGCCAGAGGCAACCGTGTTTGGGGATCAGGTGGCGCGCCTGCCTAATACGTGCTGCATCACAATGCCAAATGTCAGCAGCGAAACGCAGCTTATGAGCTTTGATCTGGAAGGATTCGCATTGTCTGCAGGCTCGGCCTGCAGTTCTGGCCGCATGGCTACATCGCCTGTGTTGCTGGCTATGGGCGCGGACGAAGAAATCGCCGCAAACGCTATACGTATCAGTGCGGGGTGGCAAACCCAGCAATCGGATCTGGCGGCGTTTGTAAGTGCCTGGAAAAAGACCTATACCCGCCTTGCAAAAAAGGCGGCTTAGACCTATCTATCTACTATTGACAATATCCGAGTAAATTACTAGGTTATTGCTGCACACGAAACGAGGAATAATACACATGACTGCTGCTGCCAAAAAAGCGGAAAACGCAATTCACTACCCGATATTCATGGATTATCAGTCCACCACGCCGACCGATCCGCGTGTGGTTGATAAGATGATGCCTTACTTCACCGAGAAATTTGGCAACCCGCATTCGCGCAGCCATGCCTATGGCTGGGAGTCGGAAGAAGCGGTGGAAGTGGCGCGTGAGCATGTGGCAGACCTGATCGGTGCGAGCACGAAAGAGCTGGTCTTCACCTCTGGCGCGACCGAGTCGAATAATATTGCGATTAAAGGTGTCGCGCGTTTCTATAAAGATAAAAAGAACCACATCATTACCGTGTCGACCGAGCATAAATGCGTGCTGGATTCCTGTCGCCATCTGGAGCAGGACGGATTCGACGTGACCTATCTGCCTGTGAAAGAAAACGGCCTGATTGATCTGGAAGAGCTGAAAGCGGCGATTACCGATAAAACATCGATTGTGTCGGTTATGGCGGTGAATAATGAAATTGGTGTGATTCAGCCGCTGAAAGAAATTGGTGCGATTTGCCGCGAGCGCGGTGTGTTCTTCCATACCGATGCGGCGCAGGCATTTGGTAAAATCCCGCTGGATGTGAACGAAATGAATATCGACCTGATGAGCATTTCCGGTCACAAGATTTATGCACCAAAAGGCATTGGCGCGTTGTATGTGCGTCGTCGTCCACGTGTGCGTTTGATGCCGCTAATCAATGGTGGCGGCCAAGAGCGCGGCATGCGTTCGGGCACCGTGCCAACCCCGTTGGCGGTTGGTCTGGGTGAAGCGGCACGCATTGCCAAAGCCGAAATGCAGGACGAAGCGGCACGCATTCGTTATTTGAGCGAAAAATTCATGAGCGAAGTGGTGGATAACGTCAAAGATGTGTATCTGAACGGTGACCGTGAGCAGCGCTGGCCGGGCTGCATCAATCTCAGCTTTGCCTATATTGAAGGTGAGTCGATGATCATGTCGATTAAAGATCTGGCGGTGTCGTCGGGTTCAGCCTGTACTTCAGCGTCGTTAGAGCCGTCCTATGTGTTGCGCGGTATTGGTGTGGGCGAGGATTTGGCACACACTTCAATCCGTTTTGGTATCGGACGTTTCACCACCGAAGAAGAAGTTGACCGCGCCATCGAGATTGTACGCGGTAGCATCGACAAACTTCGTGCCATGTCGCCCTTGTGGGAAATGGCGCAAGAGGGTATAGATATCAGCAAAATCGAGTGGGCAGCGCACTAAGCCCACCACATTACGAGAGAGAGAAGCACTATGGCCTATTCAGAAAAAGTAATCGATCACTATGAAAATCCACGCAATGTGGGCTCATTCGAAAAAGAAGAGGACGGTATTGGTACCGGTCTGGTGGGCGCACCTGCATGTGGTGATGTGATGAAACTGCAGATTAAAGTGGGCGCAAATGGCGTTATTGAAGATGCACGTTTCAAAACCTTTGGCTGCGGCTCGGCGATTGCATCCAGCTCGCTGATCACCGAGTGGGTGAAGGGCAAGTCGGTAGACGAAGCAATGAGCATCAAAAATACCCAAATTGCTGAAGAGCTGGCGTTGCCACCTGTGAAGATTCACTGTTCGGTGCTGGCAGAAGATGCCATCAAAGCCGCGGTGCAGGACTATCAGGACAAACATAACAGCGGCACGCAACAGCAAGCCAGTTAAGCGAGGCGCTTATGTTCGCGCCCGGTGGTGCAGCTCCCATAACCATTTCGGACAATGCGGCTGAGCATATCAAGCAGCTATTGGCCCAGCGTGACAAGCCATCGCAAGGTGTGCGGGTAGGCATTCGCACGCGCGGTTGTTCCGGTCTGTCTTACACGCTTGAATATGCCGACGAGGTGGGCGAGCACGACGAAGTGGTCGAAGATAAAGGCGTAAAAGTCATCATTGATCCCAAGGCAATCATGTTTTTGATTGGCACCGAGATGGATTACGTTGAAGAAAAGTTCAAAAGCGGCTTTCAATTCAGTAACCCGAACGAGAAGGGGCGTTGTGGCTGCGGAGAGTCCTTCCACGTCTAGGTTATGACCAATTATTTCACACTGCTGGAGCTGGAACCGTCGTTCGAGGTGAACGAGGCCGATTTGCAGCGCGCTTATGTGCAAATGCAGCAGCAATACCATCCCGATCGCATGATCGGTAAGCCTGACGCCGAAAGAGCGGCGGCTATTCAAACCTCCATGGATCTGAACGAAGCCTATGAGGCGCTGAAATCTCCTCTTAAACGTGCGCAGCATTTGTTATTTTTGCAGGGTATTCACGTCAACGGCGAGCGCGATACGGTGCAGCCAAGTCCTGATCTGTTGATGGAAACGATGGAGCTGCGTGAGCGTTTGAGCGAAGCTAAAGGCGAAGAAGCGCTGGCTGCACTGGTGAAAGACATCAAACAACAAAGCAAAGACTGTTCAGCGCGGTTGGCAAAGGCATTTGCGCAGGACGATTTTGAGACCGCAGCACAATTAACAATGCGTTTGCGGTATTTGGGTAAATCGCAGGAAGAGGCGATGATGTTGCAATATCAACAAAAGGCGGCTTCATGAGTTTGCTTCAGATACACGAACCCGGCCAAACCCCTGAACCGCACGAAGAACGCTATGCGATTGGTATTGATCTGGGCACCACCCATTCGGTGGTGGCGTTCAGCCAGAATGAACGCCCTAAAGTGCTGGAAGATAGCGCAGGCCGCTCTATCATCCCGTCGGTTGTTTATTATACTGACGAGGTGAAAGTTGGGCACGGCGATGCGGAAGGCGCGGTGCAGATTGCATCGGTTAAGCGTCTGATGGGGCGTGGCCGTGAGGATGTAGCCGATGTGGCAGGGCAGGTGCCTTATCATTTTGACGAGCAAGACAAAGTGCTGCGTCTGCAAGTGGGCGAGCGTAGTGTAACGCCTGTTGAGGTGTCGGCCGAGATTTTACGTCACGTAAAAGCGATGGCGGAGCAAGCGCTGGAGCAAGATGTGCACGAAGCGGTGATTACCGTGCCGGCCTATTTTGACGATGCCGCACGCACTGCCACACGTGATGCAGCGCGCCTGGCGGGGCTGGAAGTGCTACGCCTGATCAATGAGCCAACGGCGGCGGCGCTGGCCTATGGGCTGGAGCATGGCAGCGAAGGCATTTACGCCATTTACGATCTGGGCGGCGGCACGTTTGATATTTCTATTCTCAAGCTCGAAAAAGGTGTGTTTCAGGTGCTGTCCACTGCAGGCGATGTAAGTCTTGGCGGTGATGATCTGGATGATGCTATCGTAGAGTTTTGGGTGGCGGAGCAAAATGCCACCGGCGACGTGCGCGAACTGAAGCGACTTGCCCGTGCGGCAAAAGAAGCATTGAGCGATGCGGATGAGACCGAGCAGGGCGGACTGCGGCTTACCCGTGCTGAGCTGGATGGATTGGCACAGCCATGGGCAGACAAAACCTTGCGTATCTGCGAGCAGGCATTGCGCGATGCGGACTTGTTAAGTGAAGATGTAAACGGCGTGGTGCTGGTGGGCGGTTCAACCCGTGTTCCGCTGGTGCGCAGTGTGGTAGAGCAATTCTTTGGCAAGCCGCCTCTGGCCAACATAGACCCGGACAAGGTGGTAGCGCTGGGTGCCTCGCTACAGGCCGAAGCACTCACGCATGGCTCCGATAATCTGTTGCTGGATGTTACCCCGCTTTCGCTGGGGCTTGAAACGATGGGTGGCATTGTAGAGAAGGTCGTGCATCGCAACACGCCTATTCCGGTGTCGGCACAGCAAGAATTCACCACATATAAAGATGGCCAGAGCGCCATGAAAATTCATGTGGTGCAGGGCGAGCGTGAGATGGTCGATGATTGCCGTTCGCTGGCTGAGTTTGTCTTGCGCGGCATTCCGCCGCTGGCGGCTGGTGTGGCGCGTATTAAAGTGACATTTACCGTGGATGCGGATGGTTTATTGTCGGTGTCGGCAAAAGAAGAAACCACAGGTACTGAACAGCATATCGAAGTGAAGCCGTCTTACGGACTGGAAGTCGAAGAGATTGAGTCGATGCTGCGCTCGAGCATGGAACATGCGCGTGAAGATATCACGCAGCGTTTGCTGGTGGAGTCGCGTGTGGAAGCCGAACGCCTCATTCAGGATGTGCAAAGCGCCTTGCAAAAATCGGGTGATCTGTTGCAGGATGGTGAGCAAATGCGTATAGAATCACAAATTAACACGCTTAACGAGGCGATTGCGGGTGACGACCGCGCCAAAATTGAGTATGAAACAGAGCAATTAAACATAGCCATCGGCCCATTTGCCGAACGTCGCATGAATGTGGCAATCAGCGGGGCGCTGGCGGGTAAAAATGTAAGTGAGGTAGACTAATGCCATCTTTGACCTTTGTATATCCTGATGGAGCTGAAGTGAAATGTGATGCACCTGTGGGTGTGTCGGTGCTGGAAATTGCACATAAAAATGACATTCCGCTGGAAGGTGCATGCGAGGGATCGCTCGCCTGTTCGACCTGTCACGTGATCGTGGATCAGGAATATTTCGATAAACTGAGCGAAGCCAGTGAAGACGAAGAAGATATGCTGGATCTAGCCTTCGGCCTGACCCACACTTCGCGCCTTGGCTGTCAGATCATCATGAGCGACGAGTTGGATGGCCTGCGTGTGAGCTTGCCAGCCGCCACCCGCAACATGATGGTAGGTTAAGCATGGCAAAGGCAGCAGCAAAAGAGACATTGCCCCATTGGGATCTGGACGATTTATACCCAGGTGTTGAATCTGAGAAACTGGCGAAAGACGTGAAGAAGGCTGAACGCCTTTGCAGCAAATTCGCCAAATATTATCAGGGCAAAGTAGCTAAACTATCTGCCAAAAACCTGGCTGCCGCCATTAGTGATTATGAGAAAATTCAGGACTTGCTTGGCCGCCTCGGCAGCTATGCGCAGCTGCTCTATGCGGCGGATATGTCCGATCCAAAGATCGCGCAATTCTACCAGAACACGCACGAAACACTGAACCGTCTGTCAACGCAGGTGCTGTTTTTCACGCTCAGTATCAACAAGATATCTGACAAAGATATGAAGAAGATGTTGAAGGTGGATGAGTTGGCGCATTATGGGCCGTGGTTGCGCGATGTGCGCACCTACCGTACATTCCAGCTGTCGGATGAGCTGGAGCAATTGCTGCACGAAAAAGACGTAACCGAGCAGGCGTGGGTGCGTTTGTATGATGAAACGCAGGCAGGCCTGCGCTTCCCGATGGGAAATAAAAAGCTGACGATCACGGAAGTGCTTAATCTGCTGTCTTCGAAAGATGCGAAACAGCGTAAAGACGCCGCTCTGGTGCTCAGCAAGGTGTTGAACGAGAATATTTCACTCTTCTCGCTGGTGACGAATACGCTCGCCAAAAACAAAGAGATTGAAGATAACTGGCGCGGCTTTGCCAAGCCGATTGCCTCGCGCAATGTCGCCAATCAGGTGGAAGACGAGGTAGTAGACGCGTTGCTGGCCACGGTGCAGGCCAATTATGAGTCTATCTCGCACCGTTATTACAAGTGGAAAGCCAAGCAGTTTAATAAGCGCAAGCTGGATTGGTGGGACCGTAATGCTCCGCTGCCAAAATCTGCCGAAAGCAATTATGGTTGGAACGAGTCGGTTGAGCTGGTGATGTCGGCCTATACCGCCTTTTCGCCAACCCTTGCCAAGCATGGGCGGAAGTTCTTTGATAATAACTGGATCGATGTGCCGCCGCGTGAAGGCAAAGATTCAGGCGCATTTGCGCATCCTACTGTGCCTTCAGCGCATCCTTATTTGCTGTTGAATTTTCAGGGGAAAACCCGTGATGTGATGACATTGGCGCATGAGTTGGGGCATGGGGTGCATCAGGTGCTTTCAGCCAAACAAGGCGCGTTAATGGCAGACACACCGCTGACATTGGCAGAAACGGCATCGGTATTTGGAGAAATGCTCACCTTCAAGGAACTGCTGCGTCGTGAACAAAACGAAGAAAAGCGCCAATATCTGATCGCCTCCAAGGTGGAGGATATGATCAATACAGTCGTGCGCCAAACTGCCTTCTGCTTATTTGAAACCAAAGTGCATGCGGAACGCCGTTCAGGTGAAGTGAGCGCAGAGCGTCTGGGCGAAATCTGGATGCAAGTGCAGCGCGAAAGCTTAGGCCCTGCACTGAAATTTGACGATAAATACAGCAGCTACTGGGCATATATTCCGCATTTCATTCATTCGCCGTTTTATGTGTACGCCTATGCATTTGGTGATTGTTTGGTGAATTCGCTCTATGCCGTCTATGAGCAAGAGGCGGAAAAAGGTGCCAAACAGGCAAAAGCATTCGAGAAGAAATATATCGACATGCTGAAAGCGGGCGGTACGCTCCGCCATAAAGAGTTGTTGAAGCCATTTGGTTTAAATGCAGCAAAAGCTGATTTCTGGCAGCAAGGCCTGAATGTCATCAGCGGATATATTGATCAGTTAGATTAAGTTAAGAGTAGCGCTCTAGCGTATTTGGCCTGTCTCGTGCGCGTTTAGCAAACGGTTCTCCGCCATACCCGTCCAGTCACCAAGAATTGCACGTCCCGTGGAATCTTTATCAAGATCGGGGTTTTGGCTGTGGATTTTACGTAAGTTACGAACGCTCTTTCCAATGTCACGATCATTGCTGATGCGTAGCCATTGATGGGTGGTGGCTGCATCCAATGCGCCTAGTGCAACAGAGCCACCAATAATAGCCAGCGCTGCTTTGGGGCGTTCGTGCATGGCATCTTTTACGATTTCGCCAAGGTTCTCTAGTTTGAAACTAACCTTTTGTTCTGCGAGATAATCCCAGAAAGGTTCCTTGCCAAGCGTTTCGAGATTCTTCTTCCAATCGATAGGCGTTGCCTTGCCAGCGCTATCAATATGAGGCAGGCCATGAAACGTCTTTACCAGCTTATCAATCGAATTGCCCATAATGGCGATGCCACCCGCAATCGTCCCGTAGGCTGCGGTATTGGCAGCAAACGAAGTACCAGTAAGCAAATTGGCTCCCAGTCCAAGCTTTTGCTTCTTCTCAATATTTTTTAGTTGATTCTCAACCTGCTTATGTGGATCTGCCATATCCTACTCCTTTGCTATTGTATAATAGCATTGAGGGATGCGCAGTAGTGTGACAGTTTGATGAAAAAGCGCTATTTTTGGCTAAGATAGCGGCCTTTGAGGTAGCCATATTCCATCACGCGGCCCATATCCATCGAGCCTTTACGGAATTTGCTGAAACTCTCGTAAATCCGGCGGTTTATATCGCCGATATTGGCGGTGTCTGCCAGCGTTTCTTCGGATGTTTCAAAGAAGGCTTTCAATACATCATCTGGGTAGGGCAGTATTTGCAGGCCTTCTACCTGCTGTAATTGCTGGAACGCGCGCACATTATTAGCGAAATACTGCGAATGCATCAGCTGGTTTTCGGTGGCGCAGGCGCCTTTCACAATCAGTTGCAAATCTTCAGGCAGTTCTTCAAACGCATCCTTGTTGATCATAAATTCCAGCACAGGGCCGCCCTCATGGAAGCCGGGGCCATAATAGTATTTCGCGATACGGTGGAAGCCGAGCGCCATATCATTCCACGGGCCGACCCACTCCAGCGCGTCGATTACACCCGATTGCAGCGCGGTATAAAGCTCGCCGCCCGGAATATTTTGCGGGTTGCCGCCGAGTTTGGCAAAGACTTCGCCACCCAAGCCAGGAATACGCATTTTCAGCCCTTTAAGATCAGCCGCGGTTTCCAGTTTTTTGTTAAACCAGCCACCCATCTGTACGCCGGTATTACCCGCAGGAAAGGGAATAATGTTGAAATCGCTTGCCAGCTCGTGCCACAAGCGTAAACCGTCATCAAAGTAAATCCACGCATTCATTTCCTGCGCGGTCATGCCACCCGGCACGGCGCAGAAAAAGGCAAAGCTTCGGTTCTTGCTCAGCCAGTAATAGGAGCCGCCATGCCCGCATTCGACCGAGCCTTCCGACACAGCGTCGAACACACCCAGTGCCGGCACCAGCTCATCCGCGCCGTAAATTTTAATTTTCAATCGCCCATCGGTCAGCTTATTGATGCGCTCGCCCAACCGTACCGCGCCGGTGCCAAGACCCGGCAGCACTTTTGGCCAGGTCATCACCATTTTCCATTCGAATTTCTTTTCGGTGATCACATTGGGGGCGGCAAACGCACTGCTGCTTGCAGCGCTAGCAGCGCCTGCGCCTAATGCAGCGGTCTTAATGAGTGTGCGGCGGGAAAGTTTCTTATCGCTCATAATAGCTCCTTAAAACATCACGAAGGAATAGGCAGTGTAGGCCAGCCAGATCAAAATGGCCAGCGGAACACCTGCCCGCATGTAATCGGCAAATTTGTAGTGACCCGGCCCCATGACAATCAGGTTGGTCTGATATCCAATTGGCGAGGCGAGCGCGCAGCAGTTGGATGCGAAAATCACTGCGTAAATGAACATTTCTGGCTCAACACCCAATTCGTTCGCGGTGCTGATTGCGATAGGGGTGAAGAGCAGGGCTGTAGCATTGTTGCTCAGCACATTGGTGAGCACTGCCATCAGCAGGAACATAGCCGACATGATGATCACCGGATCAGCGCCCATCATGATGTTTACCAGCCCATGCGCGAGCAATGCCGCGCCGCCTGTTACCTGCAGCGCCACACTCATGGCAAGGCCGGCCGCAATCAGGAAGATAATGGATGAATCAAGTGCACGCATAGACTGACGCAGATTCAGACAGCCTGTCAGCACGACCAGCCCCGCGCCAATGAAGGCGCTCATGTGAATGGGCATGAAACCAGTAGCGGCCGCGCCAATGACACCGGCAAAGATGATACCTACACGGCGCGCATATTTTTTGGATGGCAATTCTTCGGTGGACCATTCCATGACCACCATGTCTTTGCTTTCACGCAATTTACGGATGTCATCACGCGTGCCCATCACCAGCAGCACATCGCCTGCTGCCAGACGAATACCGGTCATGCGTGATGTGATCATGCGCGCTTTACGCTGAATACCCAACACAATGCAGTGATAATTGTGGTGAAAGCCGATCTGCCCAACACTTTGCCCAATCAGCTTGGAGCC
>PBPD01000111.1 GCA_002725445.1 Rickettsiales bacterium | reverse complement strand
TGCGAGGGCGCGTGCCTCTGCTTCGGTTTGCTGACCGCGCCATAATTCGCAGCCCACCTCGTCGATAGACGCAATAACCGTGATAGGAATGTGCCGCTCTACTTCTTCCAGAATTTTATGATGGAATTCGGTATAGGCATCGTGCCGTGCCTGCACGCACACCAAATCGGGGCACATGCGTTTGGCATCGTAAATTTTGGTGCCGGTTTTCACGCCATGCTTCTTGGCTTCATAACTGGCGGCAATGGCGCAGGTGGCATCGGTCTCCAGTGGCACAACGGCGACTGGTTTGCCGCGCAGCTCAGGGTTCAGCTGTTGCTCTACGCTGGCAAAATAGCTGTTCAGATCCAGAAACAGCCACGAGAACAGATCGGTAGAAGTGGGGTGCATATCACCATAATACTGCAAAATACATAAATGCGTAGCAGGAAAAGTGAGCGGTTATATATAGCGTGCGGTGTAAGTGGCGCTAATGCAGGGTGACGGGCTGGTCGCTCTGGCCATGCAGCCCCAGCAAGCCTGCAATATCGTCCGAGCATTCATCAGGCAGCACGGCAATGGGGGTGATGTCGTGCGTTAGATCCACCTGATCATTATGGCTGGCCGCCAGCAGGTGGGTGAGGGTGTGTTTTTGTATGGTAAACCATGCGCGCATCAGGCGGTTATGTTCGTCGAAAAAACGATAATGCAGCACCATGCAGGTGCAGTCACTATCGGTGCAGGCGCAAAGCAGATGCATAAGCTGTTGCTTGGGCATGTATATGGGGCAATCTGTGTTCATACCAAGATGATAATGATTATCAATCGCGAATGCAAACACTAAATATAGTGGGTCATAACAGTTATTAATACTATGGATGCGGATGCCAGCTACCCAGCGCCATTGCCGCTATTTGATATTGCAAACGCTGCCTAGTAATATTACGCAGCGCGAGATTGTGGCGATTGAAAACCTGTATAAACAAAAGTTAGGCTCTAAGGCGCATGGGTTGAATGCGAATTAACTGAGCCTACATCTTAAACATAATTGAGCTATTTTTTATGCATAAGGATGAAAAGATCATGACCCAATGGACTTTGACTGAAGACGCTTTAGAAAGCAATAAAGATGAAAATACCCCTGAATATATTATACCAACTGAACGCTTGCTTGAGACCACCCAACGCGAAGATGGCACATACTATGATTGGCCTCTGCACATGGCTGAGAAAACATGGGTACAACTTGATGATTTTTTAGAAGCATTTAGTGAAGCGGTCAAAAAATATGACTTACCCGATATGCTGGATGAAAACATGTTAGCCCGATCTTTTCAAAGAGCACGAAAGAAATAATGCTGGCGCGCCCTGCAGGATTACGTTGCAGCAGCTTTGCCTCGCAACGTGGCAAACGCTAAGTTCGCTTTGCTCACTAAGCTTATTGTCGAACAAGGTTAAATCAGCATGAGCCCATCAATTTTATCATCGGGCGGGTGCCCGCTTATAAAATTGGCGCGCCCTGCAGGATTCGAACCTGCGACCTACGGCTTAGAAGGCCGTTGCTCTATCCAGCTGAGCTAAGGGCGCGCAAATGGCATGCGCGCCAGTTTTAGCAAGCTTTGCGTGCAAATTCACGCATTAACTCAGCATAGGCAGGAAATAGGGTAGTAGTGCGGGAGAGCTGTCGGAAGAGGTAAACGGTTTGGTTATATGCGTCTAAGAGCTAGGATAGTGCTATATGCCCCCTTCCGACATGAACCAATCTAGCAAAATATCGCGGCGTTGTAATGTCACGTAGATACGTTATTAGGCAGGGTGGATGATGCCGTAGCCGACGCCTTTAAGCACTGCGCCGATGCGGTTGGAAACATCCAGTTTATGGTAAGAACGCCGCAGTAGCGTGTCGACGGTGTGTTCGGATATCTCCAAAATGTCGGCGATGACCGAGTTGCTTTTTCCCAATGCCACCCAGTGCAGCACTTCCCGTTCGCGCGGGGAGAGTTTGGGCCGTTCCTTTTGCTGTTCGCGGTCCACCAATTCGCGGTAGCGATTATGGAACTGGTAACAGGCATGGTGAATCATATCCAATTCGGCTTCGTTCAGCGCAAGCTTGCGTTTTGTGCTGCCAATGCCGATATAACCAATCTCGTGCTGCGGGCCAAAAAGTGGCACCGCTAGCCCATCTACGAATCCTTCATTTTTTAGTTCGTTCAGATAACGTTTTTGCTCGTCGCTCAGACTTAAATGTTTGGATACGTCAAACCAATGGAAGGGCGCGCCTTGCGTGCGCGCAAGTTTGATAATCGGATCAATCTCAAACTTATCGTCATTCAGATAGACCTTTACCCATTCATCGGGGAATGTATGAAAGATCGGATGATCGGCGCGGGCAAAAGCTTGCAGATTGGTGCTAAGCAGGTGATAGCTGATCAGATCCACCTGATAGGTTTGCTCCAGATATGCAACAAACCGATCAAACAGATCCTGGTCGCGCGAACAGTCGACCGTGTCTTTCACAAACTGGTCAAAAGATTCTTTCATAACACCCTACTAGCTCAAAAATAGCATGCGCTTTTTTGCCTTAGAATGCAATCATAACACGCATAAGTGGTATAAAGGGGATATAGGTTTTACGATAAGCGCAGACTGAAAGGATGCAGGAGGGCGGTGATTTCGTCCTTCAATTGCTGCAATACGGCGGGATCCTCTGCCTCGCAGCGTGCTACAAGTGCGGGTTGGGTGTTGGATGCTCGCAAAAGCCACCAGCCACCTTCGCGGTTTACGCGCATACCGTCAATGGTCGAAAAATCGGCGCCTTCGTCACTTAAGCGCTGTGCGATTGCTTCGACAACGCCAAATTTCTTGTCATCGGCGCATTCAATGCGCAGCTCCGGAGTGCTGAGGCTGCTAGGGAGTGCGGCGATTAGCGTATCGAGCGGTTGGTCTAGCTGATGTGCAAACTGGATCAGGCGCAGGGCGGCATAAATGCCGTCGTCAAACCCATAATACTGATCAGCAAAGAAGATATGGCCACTGGCTTCACCGGCAAAGCGGGCGCCGGTTTCTTTCATTTTGGCCTTGATGTGTGAATGGCCCGTTTTCCACATTAATGGTGTGCCGCCATGCTGGGCAATGTCATCGAACACGCTTTGGCTGGTTTTGACATCGGCGATAATGGTGCTGTCTGGCGCTTTGCTCAACACATCGCGTGATAATAGCATAAGCAGGTGATCGGGCGAAATCAGGTTCCCGGCATTATCAACCGCGCCCAAACGGTCGCCATCACCATCAAATGCCACACCGAGTGTGCATTGATGAGCGGTTACGGCTTCGGCAAGCTCCTGCATATTCTCAGGCACAGAAGGGTCGGGATGGTGTCCGGGAAATGTACCGTCTATAACACCATTAAGCAGCACATGCTTGTCAGCGTTACAGGCGGCGATCACTTCGGCGACTACGGCTGCTGCTGCCCCATGGCCCGGATCCCACGCGATAGTGGCCTCAGCCAATGCGGTGCGATCCAGCCCTTCCAGCAGGCGTTCTACATAGGCGGGCTGAATGTCTTGTTTTGTATAGCGCCCTGCAGCGCTGCGCAAATCGCCCGCTTCAATGCGGGTGCCAAGCTTTGCAATATCATCGCCGAAGAACGACGCACGCCCCATCATCATTTTGCAGCCATTATGCGAGGGAGGGTTGTGCGAGCCGGTAATCATCATGCCGCCATCTGCCTCGCAGTGATACACCGCAAAATACAGCATGGGTGTTGGGCCGACACCGCAATCCACTACTTCTGCGCCGCCTGCCTGAAGCCCTTCTGACAGCGCTTCTGCCAATGCGGGTGAGCTGAGACGGCCGTCGCGCGCTATTACAATACGTGGCTGTGTGTGCCCGCTGCGTTCCGCTGCTTCGGTGGCAAACCCTTGCCCCAGCGCAAACAGATCGGCAGCAAATAATGTGTCATCTATGACGCCGCGCACATCATAGGCGCGCAGAATGCTCGGATGAAAACGGTGGCCAGTTTGGGGCAGTGCTGAAGCGTTGGGCATGGTTAGTCCTTTGCGTGTTTGAGAAGTATATCTTTAGCGGCATTTAGCTCGCGCGCAAGATATTCTGAGCCACCCTGATCCGGATGCACTTTTTTCATCAGGCGGCGATGCGCCTCTTTGATCTCAGACTTAGTGGCATTGGGGCTGACGCCTAAGATTTCACGCGCTTTCTGCACGGTCATTTCAGGCGATCCGGCTGAGCTGCTGGAGCCTTGCCCTTGCTGGCGCTTATGCATGAACCAGCGTGCGATCGGTAGAAACACCATCAGGCGATTAAGCAGTACCATCAATGCCAGCAATCCCGAGAATGCTGCGGCCAGATAGTGACCGCCAAAGCGCAGTAACAGTAGCGTAATAATGATGGCAATGACGATAATAACCCAGCGCATGCTGCGGCGCACGGTGCTGGCATCACTGCGGACAAACCAGCGCATTATATGATGAAAAACAAATACCGCGAGGCCAGACAGTAATAAAAGCCATAGCCACATGCGTGTGCTCCTGAATGATTACGATGCGGCCGCTACAGTGCGGGCAGCATCTGGCGTGTTGGGCTCGCTTTGTTCTGCTTTATCGGCAGACGCATCATCTTTTGCTGCGGTCTCTGATTGGCCGGGTGGGGTATGGGAGGGCGGTGTTTGCGCTTCAGGTGCAGCATCAGGCTTTTCGGTGCTTGTGTCCGCGCTGGCGCGGGTGCTCGGTTTCGGATTTGTATCCTCGTCCTTGCTGGGCGTGCGCGTGTTGTTCAGACGGCGATCAATTTCAGGGATTTTCAGCATTCTAAGCAGGTCACGCACTTCTTGGCGTGCGGCAATATGGGACATGGTCGCATTTACGGCGGTTTTCTCGTCAATCACATCCAGAACGGTCAAGCCATGCAGGAACATTTCACGGAAAATCACACGTTCGCTGAAACCAGGGGCCAAGCGAAAACCAATGCGGCGTGATAAATCAGAAGTCACTTTAGCCATTGAGCGTTTGTTGCGGGCATCCAGATTGCTGAGGCGGTTACGCATCACAATCCATTCAATCGATACGCCATCGCGCTTGGCGCGCGCCAGTTTTTGCTCCCACACCATCTCGCTATAGATGCTGGGGCGAATGATTTTATACGTATCAGGATCGACGCTGGCTAACACATCCAGATCAACGAAACTATCATTGATCGGGGTAATGATTGTATTGGCATAGGAATGCGCCAGTCGTGACAGGTATGTATCGTTACCCGGGCTGTCGATGACTACAAAGTCGTTCGTGAAAAGGATTTTGCGCAACGCCTGCTGAAAACGCTCACGCTCATCGGCTTTTGCCTCTTCAGCCGAATCAAACGGGCTTTTTTGCAGCACAATATGGTGTGGGACAGGCAGCGGTGTGCCCGATTTGGTGATGGTATTGCGCCGATTTTCAAGATAGCGCGAAAGCGAGCGCTGGCGCGAGTCAATATCCACCGTGCCCACCTTGAAACCAAGGCGCAATAGCGCGACAATTAAGTGAAGAGATGTCGTGGTTTTGCCCGATCCACCTTTTTCGTTACCTAATACGATAACATGCGCGCGTTTCTCGCCGTTTGGCGATGCGCCGGTGCTGGACGGTGTTGTAGCGTCAGTCATGATATTGTGCTTGCTAGCCGCATTCATACGTTTATTTGCGCACACCTTAGACAATACTCGCCAGCAAGTAAAGGCTATTAGCCTGCTTTCCTGCAAAAAACATTGCCAAATTGCGGCTTAGAGCGCTAACTAGGCATATGTTTATCATTGCGCTAATTTTGAGCGGGTTAATGGCCTGTGTCTTTTATCTGGATGCAACCCGTTTCACCATTCCCAACTGGCTAAACCTTCTGGTGGTAGCGCTTTACCCCTGCATGCTGCTGGTAACGCCGCACGAGGTGGATGTGCGCTCCGCCCTTTATTGTTTTGGTGCGATGTTTGCCATCGGGTTTGTGCTGTTTGCGCTTAAGGTGATGGGCGGCGGTGATGTAAAGCTGCTGACGGCGCTGGGTCTGTGGGTCGGGTTGAGTGAGGCAGCCATTTCGCTGGTTATCTATACGGCGTTGCTGGGGGGACTGCTGGCAGTGTTCCTGCTAGTGGCGCGCTACATAGCGCCATGGCTGCTGCGTAACAAACAAGATGCGACCATTTGGCCGCTTTTCACATTTGGCAAGCCTGCCCCATACGGTCTGGCGATTGCCACCGCGTTTTTGCTATTGCTATGGAACAATCAGATTCCGGGAGTGAGTGGTCTTTAATCGTCGGTGAGCGAGATATCTTCTGATTCGTCTTCTTCTACATGCTCGCGTTCTTCCATCTTACCGCCAAAGACCGACAGCAACATGTGATTAAACTCCGCCCCGTAGATGAACACGATGCTCATAATAAAGAAGAATAAGAGCGATGCGATCAGGCCACCCAGACTACCATAGATAATATTCACCTGATCCACATTCGAGATATACCATGTGAATAAGCCCGCGCCAAAAATCCATAGCACGACCACCAGCAACGCACCGGGCACTACGGACACGAGTGACTGCTTGATGTTGGGCAGGAAGTAATAGAGGTTCGCCACCCCCAGAAACAGCAACACACCACCAAAATAGACGAAATATTTATTCCATATTACGGTGTCTTCGTCGGATATGGGGAAGCCGGTGAATTGCTGAACTTTTGCGATCACAATAGGCGCAAGTACGATGACCAGCATGACAATGATAATAAGAATCGCAAACAGAATAATCTGCAAAATGCTGGTTAAGCGCCGCCAGATATAAGCGGGCGGCGTGCGCACCTGATAGGCGCGGTTTAAGACCGTGCGCAGCCCCTCCACGGCGGAAGAGGATGTCCAGATTGCACCCAGAATAGAAACGGTCAGCAAGGTTTGTGGTGGGCCGGAGATGATTTCATCAATGCGGGGCCGCAATGCTTCCACCGCCTCGGTTGGCAGATGCGCTATCATAAGCTCAAGAAACTGCGTGCCTAGCTGGCCTTGTCCGATAAATCCGGCAAATGCAACGATGAGCACCAGAAAGGGAAACAGCGACAGCATGGCTAGGAATGTCAGATAGCCTGCAAGTTCCACCCCGTCATTCTCGACAAGATTGTCCCCTGCTTTATAAAAAACATACAGTAATTTACGGGTGGTTTTACGCATTGGCCTACTTTGGTTTTGGCAAGTAGTGCCAAACTTTCGTCGCCTTGTCCAGTTTTCACGATGGCTGCGGGTGCAAGTTGAATTCAGATATGTTAGTCTGCTATGGCTTTATATTATATATGCCAAGACGAGGAGAGCTCCATGAACGCACCCGCCGCATCGGTTAACAGCCTGTCGATTAACGCATCTTTGAAAGAAGGCTATGACGCTATTCTCACTCCGGAAGCGCTGGCATTTGTGCAGGAACTGGAAGAGCGCTTTGGCGACCGCCGCCGCGCTTTGCTGAAAAAGCGTGCAGAGCGTCAGCAGCGTATTAATGCAGGTGAATTGCCTGACTTCTTGCCCGAGACCAAACATATCCGTGAAGATGCATGGGAAGTAGCGCCCGTACCGCAAGACCTGCAGGACCGCCGCGTGGAAATTACCGGGCCGGCTGAGCCCAAAATGATCATTAATGCGCTCAATTCGGGCGCCAAAGTGTTTATGGCCGACATTGAAGACGCGCTCAGCCCCACATGGGAACGTATTGTTGAAGCACAAATGGCGCTGCGCGATGCGGTGCGCCAGACGCTGCAATTTACCAATCCCGACGGCAAGCGCTATGAGCTGAATAAGGACGGGCTGGCCGTATTGATTGTGCGCCCTCGCGGGTGGCATCTCGACGAAAAACATATCACGCTGAACGGTCAGCCGATTTCCGGCTCACTATTTGATTTCGGCATGTATTTCTTTCATAACGCGCATGAACGGATTGAGCGTGGCACGGGGCCGTATTATTACATTCCCAAGCTGGAAAGCCATGAAGAAGCCGCACTTTGGAACGATGTGTTCGCCTATGCGGAAGAGCGTTTGTCGGTGCCGCATGGTAGCATCAAGGCCACCATCCTGATCGAAACCATTACCGCCGTGTTCGAAATGCACGAGATTCTGCATGCGCTAAAAGACTATATTGTGGGGCTGAATTGCGGGCGTTGGGACTATATCTTCAGTTTCATCAAGCGGTTCCACCAGCGCCGTGATTTTGTGTTGCCAGACCGTTCGCAAGTCACCATGACTACGCATTTCCTGAAATCCTATTCCGAGCTGCTCATTCAGACCTGCCATAAGCGCAATGCGTTTGCGATGGGCGGCATGGCGGCGCAAATCCCCGTGAAAAATGACGATGCTGCAAACGACAAAGCCTTTGCCGCTGTAAAAGCCGATAAGGAGCGCGAAGCATCCTATGGCCATGACGGCACATGGGTTGCGCATCCGGCACTGATACCGGTGGCGATGGAGGTGTTTGACCGCCTGATGCCAAGCCCGAACCAGCGCGATAAAAAGCGCGAGGATGTGCAGGTTAGTGCGGCAGACCTGCTGGCTATCCCGCAAGGCGAAATTACCGAGGCAGGCCTGCGTAACAACATTAATGTGTGCGTGCGTTATACGACCGCATGGCTGATGGGCAGCGGGGCAGTACCGATTTTCAACTTGATGGAAGACGCCGCCACCGCCGAGATTGCCCGCACGCAATTATGGCAATGGGTGCACCATGCCGATGTGAAGCTTGAAGATGGGCGTGAAATTACGTTGGAGCTGATTAAAGGCTGGTTCCCCGAGGAATTAGACGCCATTAAGGCAGATATCGGCGAGGAGGCGTTTGCCAATGCGCCTTTTGCCAAAGCGGGTGAGATTATTCTGGATCTGGTGGCGCGTGAGGACTTCGTTGAATTCCTGACCCTGCCTGCGTATGACGCCTTAGACTAATGCGCGTGGAGCGGATTGACGCCGCTGATTTTTCGTTAATCTGGCCATTGGTGCAAGCAGCATTCTCCGATGCGCGCACCTATCCCTATAATCCGCAGGCCGACATCGAGGAGGCGCGGGGTATCTGGTGCAGCGCCGACAAACGCACCTATGCCGCATGGGTGAACGAAACCGTGGTAGGCACATGCTATATTCGTCCGAATCAGCCCTGTTTGGGTAGCCATATATGTAATGCCGGTTTTATTATCTCACCTGCCCATGCGGGGTTGGGATATGGCAAAGCATTGGGTGGCTGGGCGCTCGAAGAAGCGGTGCGTCTGGGATATGAGGCGATGCAGTTTAACTGGGTCGTCGCCGATAATAAGGCTTCTTTACGTATATGGGATCAGCTGGGGTTCCAGATTGTCGGAACCGTTCCTAATGCATTCAAAGGGCTGGATGACCGTTATCAGGATACGCTTATACTTTATAAGGCATTAGTTGTCTAACTAAGCGCCAGATCGGCATGGGCTTGCGCGCGTGCGCCGAGTGCTACTACGCCGTCATCTGCCACGCTGTGCACGGCGTCAGATCGTGGGCCAGCCGCCAAAACACTTTCGACCGGGGAAGGGCGCTCAGTTGTTTTATGCTGCGCAAATTCACGGCTTTTCTCGGTGAAATGCGCAAACAGATTGGCGCTGATTTTACTGGCATAAAACTCCGGATGCCATTGTACGCCCAGCACCAGCTGGTCTGCAAAAGGGCCATCTTTTTCTTGCTCGATGGCCTCGGCAAGGCCATTGTCGGCCCAAGCAGTGACGCGCAAGCCTTTGCGCACTTTGTCTATGGCCTGATGGTGCATGCTGTTTTCCTGAATCGTATCTGCCCCCGCCAATTGGTGTACCAGACTGTCCGGTTCTAACGTGATGGTTTCGTAAGGTGAATCCAGTGGTAAAGAGCTGTCATGACCATTTGCGTGTGCTTCACGCTGGTCTTTACCTTCCACATGCTGATGCAAACTGCCACGCTCTTGTGGTGAACCGCTAAGGTTAATACGCTGCATCCCTGCACAGATTCCCATTAAAGGTATTTTCTTTTCCAGCGCCGCATCCACCAATGCGCGCTCGAACTGGCTGCGGCTTTGGTCTGCGTCGATTTTGGTGGTGGGTAATGCTTCCTGCCCGTACTCGCTGGGGTCTATGTCAAAATCATTGCCTGCAATCACAATCCCATCACAACGCGCCACCACGTCTGCTACGGGTGCGTGGCGATCCAAAAAGACCGGCTCTTCACCATTCTCGCGAATGCGCTGCATAATCATGCGTACTGCATGGCTGTCTGGCTTCTGGCCGCTGACCCCGATATAGGGTCTATGTGTAGAACTGTTTGGCATGCCGCTTAATTAACATTATTAAATTGTACATATATTTTATTATACTATTTATAATGTACAATTGTGACAATTTCATGTCATTTTTTTAGTATTACCTAAAAAAGTGAACAAATTGCTAATAAGCGAGGGGCACCTGCACGCTGAACAGCAGGGTTTCAGAGCCTGGGTTATGGTCGCCCAGCGAGGCGTTGGAAATGTGATTAAACGCCACACCCACGCGATAATCATTCTGCATGTCGTAACTCACTTCAATACCTGAGCGGAACTCGAGATCGTTATGCAATTCTTTACCATCGCCGTCAGAATAATAGCCGGCGACGAAATTAGGAGAAATATAAAGATCTTCCAGCACAGCTATATCCCAATAGAAACCGCCATAGCCGTAGAAAGCATCATCACTGGTGTAGTTTGCGCCTACTGTAGGACGCAGTCCGTAGAAAATATCTTCATAGCGGTATTCCAGACCAAGCTGAATGGCCTCATCATCGCCTTGCGAAATATCAAACGCGCCCATGTAGAAAGCAACGTGATCGTTATTATCAGCCCATGCAGGCAGGGCAAACAAACTGGCTACAACAGCCGATAATAAAAGACGCATGTGAATTTCCTAGAACTGTTATTATAGTTGATGATAAAAGCTTTAGCGCAAAGGCAAGCGGCTGTAAATCTTCTATGTTTATTTTTGTTCATTTCATAACTGTTATTCTTTTGACAGCATCATTAGGTGTATCCGCATGGGCGCAAACACGGGTGCGGCCCGCCTATATCCAACCTTTGCAACCTATTCCGTCTATAAATCCGCCTGTTGCTTCACCCAGCCCCTATGGTAATCGCTATGGCGATATATTTGTGTTGGAGCCGAATGCAGAAGCATGGCTGGAAGAAGGCGAGGCGATTATTTGCGCGCCAGCGGATCAGCCGATTCCGTTTGAATATTCAGAGGCCGAGAAGCGTGGCAAGGCCTCAAAAGCAGGTGTATGGGGGCAAACTGTGCCTCATACCGAGGCGGGAAAATATCTCAACCAGTTTGCAGTGGTTGAAGGACGTGTGCATAATGTAAGTGTGCAGGACAAGTGGGTATATGTGAATTTTGATGAGAATTGGCGCGAAGATTTTACCCTCGCTATTTCTCACAAAGCGGCCACACTGCCGGGTTGGCCAGAATGGCACGCGCTTGCTGGCAAGACAGTGCGCGGGCGTGGTATAGTGAACGCCTATTACGGCCCACGCATTGAATTGTTTCACCCACGGGAATTGGAGATATTGGATTAATGCGCAACGAACCTTCGATGATTTTTGACTATATTGATGCGACCTTTGCCAGTGAGGACGCACTGCTAAGAACCGTGCGTGAGGCAGGGGAAGCATTGCGCCCCGGCATGCAGGTGCATGCGCACGAGGCGAAGTTGCTGCAAGTGTTTTTGCAACTCATTCAGGCCAAACGCGTGATCGAAGTGGGGTGCTTTATGGGGTATTCCGCCATTTGGATGGCGCGAGCATTACCGGACGATGGCCAATTGATTACATGTGAGCGCAATGCCAGCTATGCTGAACAGGCGCGCAAGCATTTTGAGACAAGCGAGGTGAAAGAACGTATCCGGCTGGTGGAAGGAGACGCAATGGCGCATTTGCCCGACATTGCAGCGGAAGCGCCCGTAGATGCAATTTTTATCGATGGAGAAAAGCGTCGCTATCCGGATTATCTGCAAGCCGTATTGCCACATTTGCGCAAAGGCGGCTTGGTTATGGCCGACAATAGCCTGCTGTGGGGTGGGGTGGCAGATGCCGAGAAAGAGGATGCCCGCGTATCAGCAGAAGCGAAGCAGGCCATGAAGGATTTTAATGCACAATTAGCCGATGAAACACGCTTCACATCTGTATTGATTCCGACGACTGAAGGTCTGACCGTTGCTATAAAACGGTAGTGATAGCGTATTACGCGGCTTTGGTCATATCCTGCCAGCCACCATTGGGCTGTTGCTGGATATAGCTAAGCGTGTAGCCCGCATCTTTATAATTTTTCCAGCGTTTGCGTGCTGACTGTACCTGCGCATCATCGCGCCCGTCAAACATATCGAGCATCTTTACAATGCCCTCCAGCTGCTCAACCATAGAGCCGTCTGTCACAACCAGAACATTAGCATTATTGGGATTCTCAGGCCGGTATGTAATATAAATCGGCTGTTCTTCTGGCTGCGCGTCATCAACACCGCCATGCGGTAAAAAGCGGCTTGGTTCATATGTCCAGAGCAGCTCGTTGAGCGATTCAGCCTTGTGTTGGCTATCGGTCATTATCACCATGCGATAGCCCCCCTTGAGCGCCTTCTCCATCAATTTGGGAAGGGCGCGCTCAAGTGGGGTCGATAACAGATGATAAAACTGGATTTCTGTGGTCATTATTTCTCGTAGAAATCCTGCACCAAAGTGTTGAGCAATCGCACGCCATAGGCGGTTGCACCTTTTGGCGTGGTGGGTTGGTCTTTCTTGGTCCAGCCTGTGCCGGCAATGTCCAGATGCGCCCACGGCACATCATTCACAAAGCGCTGCAGGAACTGACCTGCGGTAATGCTGCCCGCAATGCGATCAGCGCCGATATTCTGCATGTCGGCTACTGGCGAATCGATCATTTTGTCGTATTCCTCGCCCAATGGCAGGCGCCATAATTTCTCGCCTGTCTTCTCCGAGGCTTTGTTGAGCTTGTCGCACAGCTCGTCATTATTAGAGAATACACCAGCACGGGTGTCGCCCAGCGCTACCAGAATAGCACCGGTAAGCGTAGCCAGATTAATCATGAATTGTGGCTTGAAGCGGTCTTGTGTGTACCAGAGCGCATCGGCCAGTACCAGACGGCCTTCGGCGTCGGTATTGAGTACTTCAATCGTTTGGCCTGACATCGAGGTAACAATATCGCCCGGACGTTGTGCATTGCCATCAGGCATGTTTTCCACCAGCCCAACGACACCTACCACATTGGCGGTTGCTTTGCGGCCGGCTAAGGCTTTCATCAGGCCGATTACTGTGCCTGAGCCGCCCATATCGAATTTCATTTCTTCCATGCCGTTGGATGGCTTGATGCTGATACCGCCCGTATCGAACGTGACACCTTTACC
>PBPD01000110.1 GCA_002725445.1 Rickettsiales bacterium | reverse complement strand
TGAAGCGCTTGAATACTGTAAGACCCTGCGGATTGCGTTGGCCCCGTTATTGTCCAAATTGCATTTTCAGAAAGGAGGGAAAAAGGCGAGCCCTCTCCTTTTTCCCACGCTCTAAAAGCATTTTCAACAATCTGCTTGTTATTCTCTTCGCCAGCATAAAGCGGTGATTGCAGGCCTAACACACTTAACACCACCAACCATATACCCCATTTTCGTATTCTCATGTAACCCCTCAATATTGAGCCTGTGTGGGCTGCACAATTACTTCGTTCACATTAACATCTGCGGGCTGGTCAATGGCATATAAAATAGCGCGTGCTATTGCGTCGGGGGTAAGTGCAACCGAACGAAAATCTTCCAACCACTGTTTTGTTTCTTTATCTGTGGTGGTACGTGCTAACTCGCTTTCTACTACGCCCGGGCAAATGGTAGTAACGCGTAAATTTTTCGACTCCATCCTAAGGCCAGTAGACAATGCCCAAACAGCGTATTTAGTGGCGCAATATACCGCCGATGTTGGAAATACCGAGTGAGCCGCAATAGACGCGATATTAATAATATGGCCTTGTTCACGTGCTTCCATAAGTGGCTGTACCGACTCAATGCCATACAGTACCCCTTTTACATTCACGTCAATCATTCGGTCCCATTCATCAACTTTCGCCGCCGAGATAGGAGACAACGGCATTAACCCAGCGTTATTAACTAACACATCAATGTGGCCAAATTCCTCAACGGTAGCGTCTACTACCGTTTTAAAGTTTGAGCGAGATGTTACATCCAATGCATGCGCTCTGGCGGTGCCGCCGCTCGCTTCAATGGTTTTGGCAAGGGCCTGCAGCCTGTCAAATCGGCGCGCACCTAAAATAACGGTATGGCCGGCCTTTGCTAATGATTTTGCTGCCTCTTCTCCAATTCCGCTACTTGCACCGGTAATTAAAATTACTTTAGACATATCTTTGTCTCCTGTTAGTTTGAAAACGCACTTACTGTTGAGGTAACCGCTACCTATCAAGCACCGTTTTTCCCATGTCGCTTGTGCGCAATAAAAAAATGGGTGCTGCTTGTGTTGTTATTTATATAAAGGATGTGCGAATTCTTGAATGCACAGTGCTACAAGATGGTTGCCCAATTCTCTAAATGCATGAACAAACTTTGGATTGAATAACGGGGAAAGCGTATTATTGGAAAACGACAAAATGCGGTGATGACGTGACAATATGAACGCAATACAACTCAATGAGCTTGCAGCTATCATCGACAAGCACACTGCAAACGAAGGTACTACCGATTCGCCAATTCCGGGGCTACAACTGTTTAAGTCCACTGTGCCTAATTTGCCAACACCAACGGTCTTTAATCCCTCACTTTGTCTGCTGGTTCAGGGGCAAAAACAGGTATTGCTGCACAATGATATTTATCCTTATACGGTTTCTGAATTTTTAGTGGTATCAGTTGACTTACCGGTAACGGGCAAGGTAACCGTTGCAACTCCAGACACGCCCTATCTTGCCTTAAAGATAGACATAGATGTTTCAACGTTGTCCGAACTGCTGTTGAGTATGGATAATTCGTTGATACAGAGTAAAAGCTTTTCCCGTGGCTTAAATGTTGCCAAAGCAGATCACGTGGTGGCAGACAGCATTTTGCGCATGCTACGCATGCTCGATACGCCAAAAGATATCCCTGTTCTTTCTTCGAACATGATGCGAGAAATTTTGTACCGTGTGCTTCAAAGTGAGTATGGCCATTTACTGGCCAGCATTACGTTTAAAGGGTCGCATATAGAAAGAATTTCAAACGCTATTCGGGCTATTAAAAAAGATTTCAATAAACCGCTTACTGTTAACAGTCTCGCTGAGATAGCCGGCATGAGCGTTTCAGGTTTTCATGCTCACTTTAAAACCGTTACGTCAATGAGTCCGCTTCAATTTCAAAAACAGCTTCGATTAATTGAGGCCCGGCACTTGATGCTATCCGAAAATATGGACGCCGCCGCTGCGGCCTATCAAGTAGGCTATGAAAGTGCATCACAATTTAGTCGCGAATACGTCAGGATGTTTGGCACCCCGCCAAAGCGAGATATAAACAATCTTAAAATTTAAAAATAATCGTATTTAACATTTTGAACATCAAAAAATTTAGACGCGTTCATGAGTGCCCACTCAATGCTTTTTCTTTTTTATAAAATATAAACTGCTATTGCAAACACTATTCTGGGACCAGAAAGTTTTACGTAATTCTTGCCATGTAGCTTTATTCCAATATTCAAAATGAGGCGAGAAAATGAGAAAAATAGTAATTCTATTTGGGGTTTTAGGCGTGGTGTCATGTGCGCAAACTTCCGAAAAAGCAATGCGTGAAAGCGTCCATAGTAATCTGACTTGCGAAGAATTGGCCAATAAAAAAAGCGAAAGTTTAAAAACTTTGGAGCTAGCGACAGAACAGAAGAAAGATTCCTGGAAAGTAATTTTACCGTTTATTGTCGTCGCAAATTACTATCAAGCATCTGCAATAGAAACGGAAACCCAAGATACCTTATCAGTGATAAACAAATTTCAAATTGAAAAGGGTTGTTATCAGAGTTAACGGCACATTAAAAACTTCCCATGAACAAAGAATAGCTCACAGACATGCGGTCAAGCTAATTGACGCTAAGCCGCTCAAGTCAGGTAACGTTCCATGCCTGCTACAGGATTAACAAAATGGTTCGTAAGTCAAGCCTGCAAACTTTTTTAGATCAATAGGAAAAATTTTGAAAAGAGTAAAATCGTATTTCTACAGAACCGTCCCGTTAATGGAAAACTATGAAGCGTTTGCTTACTTTTTGATGCGAGTTTCATTTGGAGCCGTGGTTTTAACACATGGAATACCTAAACTCTTAGGCATTCCTCACGGTTCAATAGAAAATCCAATGGCATCTACCACGCACCTAATCGGCCAAGTATTGGGTTTACCTTTTGCGGAACCAATGGCTTATTTTGTCATGCTCTTAGAAACTCTGGGGGCGGTAATGATCATAGTCGGCTGTTCGACGCGAGCTGTATCGATACTGATGGCTATTGAAATGATGAGTATCTGTTTTGCGCTTGGCCCAACGTGGTCATGGGTCGATAAAGGAATTGAATATCCATGTGTATTGTTAATTTTGTCCATTTATTTGTTTGTCCGTGGTTCAGGGCCGTTAGCAATTGACAATGTTTTATATTTTCGAAACCGAATAACAGAAACATAATGCGCTTTCGATGTCAGTTACCCTCGTTTTAACAATTAAAAAGCGAACATTCAAAGCCCGGTAGTGACCGATACGTTAATTGTTCCGTGCAATTTTAAAACTTACACCCGGGTTTTCATTTTTTAACGATAGATTGAAACCATGCGCTTGAGCAATTTCGCGACAAATTGCTAACCCCAAACCTGCACCAAGATCTCGCCGGTGCTCCCCTCGCCAAAAACGCTCAAAAACATGTAGCGTGTCTTTTTCTTGTATACCTGTTCCGTAATCACGCACGTTTATGGTGTTTTCTTCTAGTACAACCACCACAGATGAATATTGCGGAGAATGTTGTATAGCATTCTCAATTAAATTTTTAATCAAGATAAAGAATGCGGACTCATCAATACGCCAAGTCTTCTCACTCTGTCCTTCGATATGTATATCAACACTTACTGATCTAGCGAGTGGTAACAAAAAATCTGCCACGTCGACAATTATGTTGTCCACATATTGATCACGATAACAATAATTTTGTATCTCACAAACTTCGGCGAGCATTATTAGCTGTTGAACTTGGCGAGTCATATGGTCAACGTCACATAATAAAGTTGCCCTATGCACTTCGATTTCATTTAATTCAATTTGTGCACGAATTAATGCTAGTGGCGTTTTTAACTCATGAGCAACCTTTGTTAAAAACTCTTGCTGGGAACGAAAGCCTAGTTCAACTCTTTCTAATACCTCGTTGAAACTCGCTACTAAAGAAGATATTTCGTGTGGTACATTCTCCGAGTTTAGCCTGTCACTAATTGATGTTGGCGAAATTCGTGCAGACTCTTTTGAGATATCTTCCAAAGGCTTCACAGCCCATCGCAGCGTAGTCCCAGAACACATAACAAAAACGAAAAAGAAAACAACACTAAAAACAATGATACCAGCGAGTACTCTGGGAATGGCGAAGCATTTATTCATGAAGACATATAGCTCTTTGCTCATGGCGACTTGGAAAAAGTATTCTTCGCCGTCCCGATAAATGCTTTCAGTTACTGTGTAAAAAACGTCATTTTCGTGCGTAAATGAAGAGAATAAACTTACATCTACGTTATCTTGTTGAAGAGCAAGCCAAATGTCATTACCTGTTTTTGAACTCAAGAGGGTAACATTCTGCGCATTAAAAACTCTAAAAAGTAAAATTTGATTGAGATTTTCATAAAGCCACGTAGCGTAAATGTCATCATTTTCATCAAAACCAATAGGAAGGTTCGATTCGTTGAATTTTAAGCTATGGGCATGTCGCTTTGCTACCATAGAAATTTCAAAATTAGCGACACTATCCTCAGCGTATAGGAAGATGCAAATAACTGTTGTAGAGAATAAGATTACGCTAAGCAACCCACCGACAAGATAGGATTGAATAATTTTACGACCGATGCTATTTCTTTTCGTCATCGCGCTTTCTAAGAGAATATCCTAGATTCCTATTATTTTCGATAAACAACTGCGAGCCTATAATGCTCAACTTTTTTCTTAACCGATGTAAAACCACATTAAGTGCATTAGGTGTAACGGCTTCTCCCAGTCCCCAAGCTGCATTATCCAAAGAAACATGCCTTACTATTGCTCCTTGCTTGCGGACCAAATAAAGCATTATTTGTAATTCCGATGAGGGCAATACCAACCGTCTACTACCACAATACATCTCGCTTGTGTTGGGCTTAATGGTGATGTCTTCAAAATGCGCCTCTTCATCAATGGTGGTCACCGGACGACGTAACAATGCTCTGACTCTGGCTATAAGCTCTTCCATAGAAAATGGTTTAGTTAAATAATCATCGGCACCAATGTCTAACCCCTCGAGCCTGTCATGAAGCGCGTCTTTTGCTGTAAGCATTATGCAGGGTATAGAGTGGCCCGCTTTTCTAATTCCCTGTAAAAAGCTTAAACCATCTCCATCAGGAAGTGCTCTGTCTAAAACAATTGCATTAAATTCAAGCAGTCGGATTGCTCCTTTAGCCTCTTCGATCCTTGAAAATACATCGGATTCAATGCCTACAGCTCTAAGTTGTCTTGCAATTAACTCTGACAGCCTTTCGTGGTCTTCAACTATCAAAACGCGGTTCACGGGGATTTCCTTCTATTGAATATTCTTTTTGGTAATTACTTTTCTAATTATGTTTTTGCATGAGTTCTATTACCTTATCAATCCCTTCCTGGCGGAGAATTGGCTGAAACTCACTTCGTTTAGTGTTTATCAAACTCACACCTTGCGCAACTAGGTCGTACGCTTTCCATGTGTCATCCTTATTGCTTTTTCTTACTTTAAACGCTACTTCAATATCAGGCTCTCCTTTTGCAGAAATTAGAGCCTTTACTGTAAGAGCAGATTTTCCCTCGAAATCTGGTGGAGGCTCAAAAATTACCGTCTGATCAGTATAATAAGCCATCGCATTTGAAAAAGAATGGAGCAGGTGTGTTCTAAAAGCGCTTACATAATCGCTTAATTTACTGTTAGGAACTGATTTAAAATACTT
>PBPD01000109.1 GCA_002725445.1 Rickettsiales bacterium | reverse complement strand
TTGAGTTCTCAGACAAGCCGTTGAAGCTGCGCAACCTTATTTTGGTCGATAGCGTAGGCCAACGTACTGCGATATCGCTGGAGAATGCGCAGCGCGGTATGCAGTTTGACGATGAATTGTTTGAATTTGACGATCCGCGTGGTATTCGCAAAAGTCCGATTATTCGTTAAATTGGCAAATAGAACATTGGTGTAAAAGGAGGCGATATGCCTAGTTTTGACGTGGTATCAGAAACCGACCTGCAGGAAGTGGATAATACGATCAGTAATGTGAGTCGTGAAATCACAACACGCTATGATTTCAAGGGCAGTAATTGCAGTATCGAACGTAAGGACAATGTGCTGACGCTGGAAGCGGATGATGATTATAAGCTCGATCAGATGCAGCAATTGATCAAAGCGCATGCCACACGCCGCAAAATTGACCCGCAGGCGCTGGAGTTTGAAAAGGCCGAAAAAGCCTCAGGTAATACGCTACGTCAGAAAGTGTTGGTCAAGCAGGGGGTAGATACGGAAACCGCCAAAAAGATCACAAAAGAGATTAAAGCCAGCAAAATGAAGGTGCAGGCAGCGATTCAGGGTGATTCGGTGCGTATAACCGGCAAAAAACGCGATGATCTGCAAGAGGCTATCAATCTGATTAAAGGCATGAAATTAGACTTGCCGCTGCAATATACCAATTTTCGCGACTAGCCTAGCGGTCTTTAGCGCCCATTAATCCTTATCACCCTTCCTGTTATCGTATTTTTATAGTGTTGCTGGCATGCTCTGCGCTGTAAATGTCATGTAACTGTCACACATAAATTTACGGTTTTTTGCTACTATAATTTGTAAGACGACAACCATACAACAGCGAGACTAGATTATGTTCACATCCGATACCGACACGACTGATACGTACGAAATTTCTGATCTGGTAATGTCGATGGTGGGTGTGGAATATATGGCCTATATCAAACCCGTGCTGCATGAAGGTGAGGATGGTTTTGCCGTGTTTGCGGCAGATGGTACACAACTGGCCGTATTTGATAGTCACGAAGCGGCTTATTTCACCGCTAAACAGCATAATTTAGAGCCAGTAAATCTGCATTAATCGCACTAGTTCTAGTTAGCTTGCGCTTCTTCGCGCTGCGACTCATTTTCTTCAGACATCACTTCAATACGCGTCATATGCTCAACTAACCGGATTGGACGCGCCTGAAACTCAGGTCGCTCAACAATATAGTGTGCGGTATATATGCCTTCCGGCCATGGCTGGTCTTTGCGTTTCTTCCCGATAAAGTTAAAAGCCTGCGCCAGATTGGACTCAAATGTCTGATCGTAATTTACCAATTGCTCGCCTTCAGGCGAAAAGAGCTGCATTACCATCATATCTCCTTCGCGGACGCCAAATGCATCTGCCCAAAAGATGATGGCATCGTCCTCTGGGCGTATGAGGGTGCGGCTATGCTTTCCTGCGCGCACGTCTACGTCCTTTGGTACCCGAGTGGTAAATCCATAGGACAATAACCCGGTGCTTTTATACGCAACGCTTTTCTGCGCGCTTTCGCTCCATAGTGACGTTGCTACATCGCCGCATCGCGTGGTTTCCATCGGGCCAGAGAATGGATCGATCACCGCGTCTTCTTTGCGCAATGAGAAATGCAAATGCGGAAACTCCGTCTGGCCAGACATGCCAACCTGTCCCAATACATCCCCCGCGCTGACACGCTGGCCTTCTTTTACCTGCACGCTGCCTTCTTTCAGATGGCAGTATTGGGTCTCATAGCCTTTTTCATGCACGATTACGACGCCATTGCCACATTCTTTGTCGGCCAGTAGTTCAGGTGGTAGGTTATAATAATAATCATCGGGCATACCGTCCCGTATGGCGCGCACTTTGCCGTTGGCCGATGCCAGCACATTCACACCTTGTTCCATATGCACCAGATTTTTCAGGCGGAAGTCGGTGCCCTTATGCCCGTCATAGCTGAGTGGGCCGCAGGTATAGTCCTGCCATTCGCCTTCAGCGGCATTCAAGTCCACATAATTCTGAATGAAGCAATCCTGCCCAACCTTGCAGTCGATTGGCAAATCAAAGTCGGTATGTTTCCCGTAGAACGGCATGGCCAACCCGATAAACACGGCCAATAACAGACCAAACATGATGACGCTATAAAAAGTCGTCATGCAAGCTCCAGCCCGTCGAAATCTGCAAATACGGGTACGTGATCCGATGGCTGCTCCCAGCTGCGGGCATCGGGGATAATTTTGGTGGCGGTGAGGTGTGGTTTTAGGGCTGGTGTGATCCAGATATGGTCAAGCCTGCGGCCACGGTTTGATTTCTGCCAGTCGCGATTGCGATAGCTCCACCAGCTGTAAAGCTTTTCATCAGCACTCACATGCTCGCGAGGTGCATCCACCCAGCCTAGGCTGTCTTGCAGCTTTTGCATGCGCTCGACTTCGACAGGCGTATGGCTGACCACTTTCAGTAATTGCTTGTGCGACCAGACATCATGCTCTAGCGGAGCAATATTCATATCGCCCACCATGATTACCTTGTCATTTTTATCAAACGCTTCTTGCGCCCAACCGGTCATAATGTCGAGAAATGCCAGTTTGTCTTTGAATTTTGGGTTCTGCGCCGGATCAGGTATGTCGCCCCCTGCAGGCACATAAAAATTATGGATTTCGGTGCCATCAGGCAGCACTGCGCCGATATGACGGCGCTCGCCATTATCCAGCACATCCATGGTGTGCATGTCCCGCAGTGGAATCTTAGATAGTATCGCAACGCCGTTATAGCTCTTTTGCCCATCGGCGTAGATATAGTCAAATCCCAGCTGCTTCGCCTCCTCGTAAGGGAACAGCTCGTTGACGACTTTTGTTTCCTGTAAGCAAAGAATATCAGGATTTTCCGCCTGCACCATTTTGCGCAGAATAGGAAAGCGAATGCGGATGGAATTGATGTTCCAGGTGGCGATACGTAAGGTCATGGCTGATGTTTTATCAGCTTACGCGCTGCCTGCAAGCACTTTACTTCATCATGGAAGAGGCGCGCACAAATTCAGGGTAGGCGTCCAGCCCCACCTCGGATTGATCCACGCCCCGTTCTTCGGTTTCAGCACTCACGCGTAGCCCCATGACGCGCTGAATAATCAGTAGCGCTACAAGGCTGGTAATCAGAGTGAAGGCACCAATAGCCGAAACCCCCAGCAGTTGCACAATGATGTCGGCTTTGGGGTTGGTAAGAGGAACGGCCAAAGTGCCCCATATACCGCACACCAAATGCACCGGAATGGCGCCGACGACATCATCAATGCAGCGTTTGTCGAGTGCCAGAACGGTAATAAACATCAAGGCGCCACCGCACGCACCAATGGCCATGGCAATGCCCGGGGTTGGCATCAGCGGTTCTGCGGTGATGCTTACCAGGCCGGCAAGCGCGCCGTTTAAGGTGAGGGTAGGGTCAACTTTCTTGAATGTAATCTGTGTCAGCACCATAGCCGCCAGCAGGCCACCTACGGCGCCCATATTGGTGTTGATGAAAATGTTGGAAATAGCCACCGCATCTGCGCCTGTGCCAAGTGCCAGCTGAGAGCCGCCATTAAAGCCGAACCAGCCTAGCCACAGCACGAATGTGCCAAGTGTGGCCAGTGGCAGCGACGAGCCGGGCATGGGTACCGAACGGCCTTGCGGGGTGAAACGGCCTCTGCGTGGGCCAATAAGCAGCACTGCCACCAGCGCCGCCCAGCCGCCGACAGAATGCACAATAGTGGAACCGGCAAAATCGCTGAACCCTCGCTCATAAAGCCAACCTTCGCCCCATGTCCACGCACCGGTGACTGGATATAGCAGGCCGGTGAGTATCACAACGAAGACAAGAAACGACCACAGCTTTACCCGCTCAGCGATCGTGCCGGAAACGATAGAGGCGGCGGTGGCGACAAATACCATTTGGAAGAACCAGTCTGAACCCGAGGCGACGCTGCCTTGCAGACCATTTTCTCCCATGTCGCTCGCGGCCCAAATGCCAGGGATGCCAAACCAGCCCCCATTTACCTCGCTATACATAAGGTTGTATCCTACGAAATAGAACATCGCGCCTGCTATGCTGTAAAGGGCGATATTCTTTACACAGATTGTGGATACGCTGGAGCTGCGCACCAGCCCTGCTTCGAGCATGCAAAAGCCCGCTGCCATAAACATCACCAAAAACCCGCATATCAAAAAGAGCAGGGTATTAAAGATGAAGCTGGTTTCCTGAAACTCCTGCGCTAGTGCGGGCAGAGGCAATAAACACAACAGACATACTAAAGCGGTGCGCATCCGAATCTCCTTTATTACAGCACTCCTATTTACAAGAAATGTGCCAGTGCGGGAAAAACATTAACATTCTGAATAATAACTATAATGTATTCTGGATTGTGTGGATGGTTTACTGGATTTGCACAGAAATTAGGCAGGCTGGCGGCGGGGTGATATTTTTTGCGGCAATGCGGGCAATGCGTGACTTTCAGGTGAAACTGCAGTAAAAGCCAAATTGTTATGACCCAAACTTCACAATTCGATGCCATCGTTATTGGTGGCGGATTAGTCGGTATGGCGCAGGCAATTGCTCTGGGCCAGGAAGGTTTAACCGTTGCAGTGATCGACAGGCTTGCCGAACAGGCACAGCTGGATGACGCATTTGACGGCCGCGTCAGTGCGGTTGCACTGGCATCCCGCCGCATTTTGAACGCCATTGGCGCATGGGAGTATATGCTCCCTCATGCAAGCCCAATTTATGATATTCGGGTGACCGAAGGCGAGCAGCCCGGGCATGTGCATTATAATTATAAAGACGCAGGCGATGAGCCATTCGGCCATATGGTGGAAAACCGCTATATTCGTCATGGTTTGTTTAAGCGCCTGAAAGAGCTGGATACGATCACCCTATTTGCACCACATTCTGCAGAGTCTATTCACACCAGCAGCGAGTGGGCAGAAGTGACGCTGGATGACGGGCATGTTTTGAAAGCACCATTGGCGCTTGCCGCTGATGGGCGACAGTCTGCTACCCGCAAACAGATTGGTATCAAGCACAAAGACATTGCCTATGGGCAATGCGCACTGGTGTGTAGCGTGAAGCATTCGCTGCCACATAACGGATTGGCGCTGGAAAAGTTTTTGCCTGATGGGCCATTTGCCGTGTTGCCAATGACCGAAGACCGATCGGCAATTGTATGGACGGTGGAAGCCGATATGCGCGAGCATTATCTGGGCTTGAGCGAAGAGGTGTTTCTGGCAGAGGTGAAGCGCCGTCTGGGCGATTATCTTGGTGATATCGAGCTATGCGGCCCCCGCTATGGCTATCCGCTGCAATTGATGATTGCAGCAGAATATGCGGGCGAGCGCGTGGCACTCATTGGTGATTCGGCGCATGCGATTCATCCGATTGCAGGCCAAGGGGTGAATCTGGGCTACCGTGACGTGGCCGTTATCACCGATCTGATTCTCAAGCAGGCCAAACTGGGTATGGATATTGGCAGCCCGCAATTATTGGCGCAGTATCAGCGTTTGCGCCGCGGCGATGTAACCAGCATGAGCATGGCAACCGATGTGCTTAATCGCCTGTTCTCTAACAATATTAAGCCATTCCGCATCGCGCGGGAAGCAGGGCTTGCTATGGTAAACCGCATGCCGCGCCTTAAAGGGTTCTTTATGCAGCACGCGATGGGTATGACGGGTACGTTGCCATCTATGATGCGGGATGATGAGGCTGCCTAATGCACGTTTCGTTGCGCCCTATATTGCTTGTTAATGGCATTTTGTTGTCGGTAATGTCGGTGGTGATGCTGTTGCCGATGGCGGTGGACCTTATCAACGAGAACCCCGACTGGGTTGTTTTTCTAAGTTCTTCTTTTATAACCGCATTTATCGGAGTAATTCTTTACCTCTCCAACCGCGGCTACAAAGGCTCGCTGAATTTGCGGCAGGCGTTTTTATTCACGACCACCAGCTATTTTACCGTCTCGGTATTTGCAGCTATTCCGCTCTATCTCAGCTCCAGCAATATTGATTTTACCGATGCATGGTTTGAAGCCACTTCTGGCATCACCTCAACTGGCGCGTCGGTGCTTTCAGGGCTGGATTTGATGCCGCCCGGCGTATTGTTGTGGCGTTCATTGCTGAATGCTATGGGCGGTATCGGTATTGTAGTCTTGGCGCTGGCCGTACTGCCGATGCTGCGCATTGGTGGTATGCAGCTGTTCCGTACCGAGTCGTCGGACAAGATGGAAAAAATACTGCCGCGTACTACGCAAATTGCCTTGGTGATTACGTTGGTGTTTTTGCTGCTGGTGTTTGTATGTGCCTTTGGTTATGGCGTGGCGGGTATGAGCAGTTTTGATGCTATTAATCATGCATTGACCACTGTAGCTACCGGAGGGTTTTCGACACACGATAAATCGATTGCCTATTTTAACAGCCCACAGATTGAGATGCTTGCAGTGGTGTTCATGATTCTCGGCGCACTGCCGATGATTCTGTACTTTCAGGTGTTAAAGGGCAACCCGCAGGCCTTATTCCAAAACACGCAGGTGCAATGGTTTCTGGGCATTGTAGCATCTGTCACGGTGCTGATTGTGATCTGGCTGGTGTATACGGATGTGTATGATTTCTGGAGCGCGGTACGTTATGCGCTGTTTAGTGTGGTGTCGATTATTACCACCACGGGCTATGCGTCTACCGATTATGCGGCGTGGGGAACATTCTCCACCAGCCTGCTCTTTATGTTGATTGTGGTGGGCGGCTGTACAGGTTCGACCTCGGGCGGTATTAAAATCTTTCGTTATCAGGTGCTCTACAAAACAGCCAAAGCGCAGATCCGTCAGTTGATTCAGCCGCATGGCGTGTTTGTGCCGCAATATAACCAGAAGCCAATCACAGAGAATGTATCGCAATCGGTGTTGAGCTTTTTCATCCTGTTCGCTTTTGTGTTCATGGTGGTGAGTATTTCGCTGTCTGCATTTGGAATGGATTTTCTGACCGCGATGAGCTCGGCGGCACAAGCGCTGGCCAATGTAGGCCCGGGGCTGGGCGAGATAGTCGGGCCGGCGGGCAATTATGCCAGTCTGGAAGATGGCGCAAAATGGATATTATCGGTGGCGATGATTATGGGGCGCTTGGAATTATTCACCGTGCTGGTATTGTTTACCCCATATTTTTGGAGGGCTTAACATATGCCAGCATCGGCGCAACTGTTACAGGATACACAGAGCATACTGAAAGCGCTGGTGGGGTTTAATACCGTAAGTCACGATTCTAACCTGGCGCTTATTGAATATATTGAGCATTATCTTGCATCGCACGGCGTTGCTTCGCAGCGTGTCAATGAAGAGCCTGGGAAAGCAAGTCTCTGGGCACGCATAGGGCCTGATGTGCCCGGTGGTGTGGTGCTATCAGGCCATACGGATGTGGTGCCTGTGGAAGGGCAGACATGGCACACAGACCCGTTCGAGATAACCGAAAAAGATGGCAAGCTTTATGGCCGCGGCACTTCGGACATGAAGTCGTTTCTGGCGATTGCGCTTGCGTGTGTGCCAACATGGCTAAAAACCGCTTTACCCGTCCCGATTTACCTGTGTTTCTCGCATGATGAAGAGGTGGGATGTTTGGGTGCGACGCCGCTGGCGGAATTTATTGCGCAGAGCGGTGCTGATCCGCGTTTGATGGTGATAGGTGAGCCGACGGAAATGCGGTTGATAAACGCCCATAAAGGGATTGTGTCATTTGAAACAATCGTCACTGGCAAAGAAGCGCATTCCAGCAATACCCATCGCGGCGTGAATGCGGTGATGGTCATGGCCGATATTGTGCATTTTCTCAACGAAATTGCAGAGGAATGCCGCGATAAAACCCACAATGAGGCATTCGACCCGCCTTACACCACGGTGCATGTTGGCTCGATGCATGGCGGTGTGGCGCGCAATATCATACCCAGCGAATGCCGTATCGCATGGGAGATTCGTCCAGTCCCAGAGCATGACTGGAGTGATATCGTCACGCGCCTTGAGGCGTTTTGTGAGCGCAAGCAAGCGACTATGCGAGAAGTAGCGCCCGATGTGGGCATTCGCACTAGCATGCTGACCAATGTGCGCGGTCTGCAGCCCAGCGAGGATGAGGCGCTTATGCGCTGGATTATGCATATATCGCAGGCAAACCGTCAGGAAGCAGTGTCGTTTGGTACTGAGGCAGGCACGTTTCAGCATCACGGGTTGGAAGCAATTATATGTGGGCCGGGTAGTATAGATCAGGCGCATAAACCCAACGAGTTCATTGAGACCAGCCAGCTTGAGGCTGGCATTGCCTTTATGGAACGTTTGGTGAGCGGGCTGCTTGACAATAACGCTAATTAACCCATATTCAGCGTATGTTTTCGAAAACCACACATAAGATCAAAGTAACGGTTGAGCCGGAGTTTCTGGCCGATTATTCCGAGCCTATCGACGAACATTATGTATGGGCTTATACCGTACAGGTCGAGAATGGCAGTGACCAGACCTTACAGCTTGTGGAACGCCACTGGGATATTACCGATGCGTCTGGTCAGATGCAGGTGGTAGAAGGCGAAGGCGTGGTGGGGGAGCAGCCTATTTTGCTGCCCGGTGAAGGCTTCAAATATACCAGCGGGACGGCGTTGCCTACCCCGTCGGGCATTATGGTGGGGCGCTACCGTATGCAGGCCGACGATGGTTCCAACTTAGATATTGATATTCCTGCCTTTTCTCTGGATAGCCCGTATCAGATTGAACGCCCTAACTGATTGTCATAATCTTGTCACAATTTCCTGTTATTATAATAGGATAGGAGAGGTTTAAATGGACTCACAAATGCAAGGCGGCGGATCGGGTATGTTGAACTCGATGCTGATGGCTGGGCAAAGCCCGGGCATGCAGGCGCGCATATGTGGATGGCTACCTAATCTCGATTATAACATGGAAAACTTCAAACTGGAGAATGTGGCGACATTCAAATTTATGAATGGACCAGGCCTGTTTGGTAAAGGTGGCTTTTTTGTGCTGCCCGTGCCGCAGCAGGGATTGCTCTCGCGCATTCTGAACGACCTGCTCCAGCATTGTGTAAACGACATGCAGCAAACCGACCTTGGTGCGCTTGCGCAAATCGCGCTGTCTGAAGAAGAGAACCAAAAATTGCGCTCTAGCGCAGATGCAATAGCCCGCATGCAGCCGCCTGGCGGTGGTATGGAACTGGGTTAATTGGAATTTTAGCAACCTTACCACTATACCAATCTGATATCTATCCGACCATTGCGTTTTTTGCATAGCTGAATTGCAAAAACGGTAGTGGTAAAGCATCCGGCCAACCCATATATAGGCGGCATACGAACGTTGTTTCGATTGCATGGGAGCTGGAAATGACACGCGTTTTGACTTTATTGGTATTGCTTGCTTTTGGCATGTCTGCATGTGCGCCTACGCCTAAAACGGCTGCGCGCGGAGTGGACTGGAATAATGTGATGGCGGGCAGTGCAAAAGTTGCCAAAGTCCAACATGGGCTTAGCCTGATCAAGCCAGGTTTTTATTAGACACATCAGGTGGCGAGCCTAGCGGTTTGCCACCAGTGCGTTTTCTAGGATAGTTGCGCACGCTTCCCACGAATATTTCATAGCATAGTTACGGCACGCTTCACGGTTCATTGTGTAGGCCTGTTTGATGGCGGTATGTAAGTCGTTGTTCAATGCGCCAACCGCGCTATCGGTGATGACATCGACAGGGCCTGTAACAGGGTAGGCCGCCACCGGGGTTCCGCTTGCCAACGCTTCCAGCATGACGAGCCCGAACGTATCCGTTTTGCTTGGGAACACAAATACATCGCTTGAGGCGTAATAACTGGCCAGCTCACTGCCATGCTTGGCGCCCAGGAACACCGCATCAGGGTAATCAGTCCGCAGTTTCTCAAGTGCTGGCCCATCGCCCACAAGTAGTTTTGTGCCATCCAGCGGCAGGTCGAGAAATGCCCGCAGATTTTTTTCAACGGCAATGCGTCCCACATAAAGGTGGATGGGGCCAGGGTAAGGGAGTTCTGTCTGTTGTTCGGGTGAGAAAAGATTTGTATCTACGCCGCGTGTCCACAAGGTGGTGTGGCGAATGCCGTGGGATTCCAGTTCTTTTACCAGTGTCGGTGTGGCGGCCATCACAGTGCTGGAGGCTTTATGAAACCAACGTAGTAGGTGATAGCCCCATTTTTCGGAGATATAAAAACGTTCCGCAATATATTCGGCGAATTTGGTATGAAACGAACTGGTAAACGCCAGTTTTCGTCGCGTGCAATATTGGCGAGCCGCCAGCCCAAGCGGGCCTTCGGTTGCGATATGAATGCAGTGCGATGAATGGCTGTCGAGCAGGTCGCGCACCCTTGGCCACAGATTGACCGCCAGTCGAATCTGGGGATAGGTGGGGCAGGGGACGGTTTTAAATAAATCGGGGGTAATCATATGCACCTGATGGCCACGCGCTTGCAATTCTTGTCGAACCTCATTGAGGGTGCGTACCACGCCATTGACCTGCGGATACCATGCATCGCTCACAATGGTGATGGTTTTAGGAGAAGAGTTTGAGCTGTCGTTTTGCATCCTGTTGCCTCTGCATCATTTCATCTGCCCAATATAAAATCTCTAACCTGCCATCTCCATGTTCCACCAGTGCGGTGCAGCTTTCTACCCAGTCCCCGTCATTGCAGTAGAGGGTGCCATTGATGTCTTTCATTTCAGCATGGTGGATATGGCCGCACACTACACCGTCTGCGTGGTGGCGCTCGGCGGCCTCGGCCAGATAGACTTCGTAGTCGCTGATGATCTGTACCGCCTGCTTCACTTTATGTTTCAGCAACGCCGATAACGACCAATAGGGCAAACCAATTTTGCGGCGTATGAGGTTCACATAATGATTGAGCCGTAACGCCAGCACATAGGCGCGGTCACCAATATAGGCCAGCCATTTGGCATATTTCATGATGCCATCAAATTCGTCACCATGCACCACAAACAGCTTTCGCCCATCGGCAGTTTCATGCATGTCGCTGCGCAGCAATTTTATATCACCAAAATTATGGCCAATATAATCGCGCAAAAATTCGTC
>PBPD01000108.1 GCA_002725445.1 Rickettsiales bacterium | reverse complement strand
TGCATTATTGCAGGCGTTTGGGGGTGGGGTGGCGGCACCCAGTGCCAACCGCTCAGGCCGCATCAGCCCGACCTGTGCGGCGCATGTGCGTAAAGAGTTTGCGGATAATCCGCCTTATATTGTTGAAGGAGATGCGGCCTCGATTGGTCTGGAATCGACCGTGATAGGGCTGGCGTCTGACAGTGCGGTGCTGTTGCGGCCGGGAAGCATCACCCAGCAAGAGATTGAAGCCGTTATCGGCCCTGTGGAGCTGGCGCATGCGCAGAGCGCCATCACCAGCCCCGGCATGCTGGCCAGCCATTATGCGCCGAGCCACCGCTTGCGTCTGAATGCGTCTGAAGTGCAGCAAGGTGAGGTGTTGCTGGCCTTTGGCGATGACGTGCCACAAGGCGTGCAACAAGTGCTCAATTTAAGCCCGGCGGGTGATCTGAAACAAGCAGCAGCACGTTTATTTGCTTATATGCGGCAGGCCGATACACTGGCTGAGACTGGCATTGCAGTGATGCCGATTCCGATGGAAGGTATTGGTGTTGCCATCAATGACAGGCTACGCCGCGCAGCTGCAAAAAAGTGAGACAAAAGGGCTTGCGCTTTTCTTTAGCATTGTGTAAAGCTACCGCTCCGTTGATGAGCGTGTTCCCCGGTAGCTCAGTGGTAGAGCAATCGGCTGTTAACCGATCGGTCGCTGGTTCGAATCCGGCCCGGGGAGCCATTCTTCACTTTTTTGGGTGTTACCCCCTCATTTGGAACGTATTTTTTCTATATATCTGTCACATAACCGTCATGTAAGCATGCTAATCTGCTAATGTGGCAAAGCAAAATACACAAACGCAGAATATTGCGCAGATAATGCGTGAGGCGATCAAGCAGCCTCCACGGGGAAGTGGTGGCTTTGCTAATGTATACAGCTTGCCCCCGCCACTGGATGATTACGTGCTGCGGGTGAATAAGGAGACGGATCTAGCATCGCAATTGGATAATCCAGGCGCGCTAAAGCCTCTCAATAACATCTTTCTTGGGCCAAATGTCGGCCAGCCACTCTGTATGCTGAAAGAGCCCAGCGGCAATGTCGCGTGTTTTATTGCCCGCAAGCAAGACGGGGAAGCGCTGGATGTGTTGCTGGAAAATGCGGAAAACACGCAAACAGACAAAACGAAGGCACGCAATGCACTGGCAAAGCGTATGGTGGAGCCACTTAAAAGCAGTCCCAATCGCTTTCGTTATAATCAATCGCTTTACGAGCTCTTTATGACGGCGGCGTTTATTTCGCGTTATCCGCAAGGGATAGAGAATCGTGACTTTTCTCTTAAAAATATATTGTTGGATAAAGACAGTAATCTCGGCTTCGTGGAAGTAGTGCAAACCGATTTTTCGGGTGATTATAGCCAGAAGAATGATGTGGGATATCAAGCGAAATCATTGCGCGAACGCACTATGCAAGATGCCGCAGGCGTAGCAGAATTGCGCAATAGCATTGAAGGGCGATTAAAGACAAAACAAGAGATATGGCAGGAACCAGAGTCGATTCGTGATTTGTTTATATCGGTGCTGAATGCGCAGGATAAAGCGGTCTATCATTTTTTGCATGACGACAAATTTCCCAAAGACTGGAAAGGGTTCACGCCTGTACGAAAGCCTCTGGATATTCCGCTCTCAGCACAACCTGCACAATTAAAACAGCAACTGGATCTGCTGGCAAAAGAAGCGAAATGCAAGCCAATGCAGTTTGAACAAATGCCAGAAGCATCAAAGCCGGAATATACGGTGAAGGATGCGATAGAAAAATCGTTGAAAGGCACACCGCTTGGTGAAGGCACTAGTGCGCAAATTTATGCGATGACGGATGAATTCAGCGACTATGTGCTGCGCGTGAATAAACATCGTTTTCCTGACTTGTTGAATTCGACTACTTCGCTTACCACGCCATACATGCTGTTTCATGGGCCCAATGTCTCGCAGCCTCTCATGCAGCGTAAGGGTACCAGCACAGAACTTGATTTTACCATTATGCCTCGCCAGAGGGGAGAAAACCTGGCTATGTTAATGCGAGGGGCAAGCCCCAGATCAATAAGCCCCGAGCGTGTTGCACAGTTGGCTGACAGGATTATGCAGAACCCGCAAACGCTGGATCATATGTTTGAAGATATGGCGCTGCTCGCATCATTCCCAAGTGCGGACATTGATAGTGATATCAAGCTGGACAATCTGATGCTGACCGATGATAACCAGCTGCGCATTGTGGATAGTGTCCAGCGTGGCATGTTCGAAGAGCCATTCCATAGGGAAATGCTAAAGCAAAAACCACTGGCAGAACGCCAGCAGGAAAAACGCCCTGAGGCGCTGCGCAGACTTCGTTCGGAAATGCAGTTGCTTATTTCGTTTTTGCCTTATGCCACGCCGGAACAGAAGCAGAAAAAGGCAGAGTTCATGGCAAGGGCAGACGAAGCCTATAATGTAGGGCTATCGGTGTATCATCAGGAATTTCCACATGCGGATCGCCCATGGAAAGGGTTCGAAAAAGTCGATAAAACCGAGGCGGTTGCCATGGACGCACCCGCTCACACACTGAAGTTGCAGCTGGACGCATTGCGCGATAAAACCATCGTCGCACGCTAAATTACTATTGTGATTTGCAGGTTCGGCCACTAGCGTGCTGCAATGAGTCAGGATTTATCAGATGCATTACCCGCGCGCCAATTATTAGGCGTTAGTTTTTTCGTCGGCCATACGTTTTTGATCTCAGTGATGGCGGCGATGATCCGTGAATTTGCCGAATCATTTCATGTGATGCAGGTGCTGTTTTTCTATAACGCATTTGCCTTCTTGCTGCTGCTGCCATGGGTGCTGCTTAAAGGTGTGCGCTCGCATATTCGCACCACCAAATTGCGATGGCATTTTGCCCGCGCGGTGCTGGGGGTGATATCGCTGGCGCTCTACTTCTATGCGTTCACCGTTATCCCACTCACCGAGGCACGCGCCATTGCACTTACAGGCCCATTGATAAGCAGTTTGATGGCGATTGCATTTTTGAAAGAGCGGGCAGGGCTGCATCGCTGGATAGCCCTATTGGTTGGGTTTGCTGGCGCGTTGATTATTATTCGCCCGGGAACGGCTGATTTTTCAGTTGTGTCGTTGCTGGTGGTGATTGCGGTGTTTATGTGGTCGGTCATCGACATTATCATTAAAAAACTCAGCAAGAGCGAATCGACTACCACACAACTGTTCTGGCTGACAGGGCTGATGGGGCTGTTCTCGGCGCCTGCAGCGGCCTATGTGTGGCAAACGCCAGAGTCTGCAACAATGTGGTTCTGGCTGGTTGTGCTGGGCGCTATTTTTCTGGTCAATGTGTGTTGTGTGTTTCTCGCACTCAAACATGGCGACGTGACGGTGCTGATGCCGTTTGATTTTATGGGCATGGTGTTCACCGCCATCATAGCCTATATCGCGTTTCAGGAAGTGATAGAGCCGTGGACATTAGCGGGCAGCATCGTCATTGTGATTAGCTCGGTCTATGTAGCGCAGCGCGAGGCCGTGAAGGCCAAAACATTGCATGCCAAGCCACCGCAAAGTGAAGTCTAAATCAGGTGATATGCCACACTTTGTTGCTGTGAAGTAAATGCACGGTTGGATCGTGTGCAAACAGCGAGCGGATTGCATCATGCGAGGCGTCCAGCCCACCCGTATAGCTGCCGAAAGACGGCATGATAAGCAATGCATTATCCGACAGAAAACAGCGTCCTTTCGCTTTGTGTCCACGTCGCAATGTAATGCTGGTTTTTGGGTGGTAGTGCCCCACTATTTGAGGGGAGGGTGTGGCTTCAGGCTCATGGCACAGGCGGATGTCTCCTAGCTGCACATGCGCTGTTTGCTCCCCCTTGCAGAAATGTGGCAAAGCAGGGTCATGATTGCCCAGCACCCACACCCAACGTTGCACCGACTGGCACAGGCGCGACAGCAAGGATTGATCGTCTTCGCTCATACGTTGGCCTGCCTGCGTGTCGTGCCAGCTATCGCCAAGGCAAATGACGGTTTCCGGATTATAATGGCCTATCACATGTTGCAGCCTCAGCAAGGTGTCGTGCGAGTCTAATGTGGGTACGGGATGGCCGAAAAGCTGCAAAAAACTTGCTTTCTCCAAATGCAAATCCGACACAATAAGGGTGCGTTTTTGCGGCGCGAATAAGACACCTTGCGCATCAAGCAAAAAAGACTCACCTGCAAATTGCAGGGGCAGGGCATGCGGTTCAGGCCACTGCATTGCGCACATCCTCCATCATTTGATCCGCCTGTTCCTGTGCTGTTCCCAGCTCCAGCAATGCTTCGATGCCACTGCCGGGCACGGCTTCGTTGCGTACATCGCTGATGACGGGCACCGACAGCGGCGACGGGCGGGTGAGAGAGTGAAACAAGACCTTATCCTCAAAGCGATTTAGCATATCGGACAGGCGTTTGATATCCAGCAATTCTCGTTCCGCATCCTGACGGCACAGATGCAGCAAAATATGGTTTGGCTCGTGTTTGCGCAATACGTCATAGATTAAATCGGTGCTGAAGGTTACTTGCTTTACGGTTTTATGTGAGCCAGCGTAGCGTTGCTCGATAAGCCCTGCCACGGTGGCAATGCGACGAAACGAACGTTTAAGCATGGGCGATTCTGCAATCCATTCCTCCAGTTCGCCGCCCAATAAATCGGGCGATAAAAGCGCGCTAATATGTTCGGCGTCTACTGCCTGAACAGACGTTACCGCAAGCCCATAATCCGTTACCAGAAAACTGAGCGGTTTTAGAGCTAACCGTTCCATACGGCGGGTGATAAGCATGCCTAGCGTCTGGTTCGCTTTGCGTCCTTCAAACGTGTAAAACAAACATTGATGCAGCTTGTGACGCGGGAAGCTTTCTACCAGCAACCCGTCGACTGGCGGAATGGTCGAGAATTGTTTTTGTAGCGATAGCCATTCCTGCACTTCATGCGGCAATTGGTGCCAGCTTTCCTCTCGGTTAAACATATGCCGCACACCATTTGCCAGAAAGGTGGAAAGCGGCATTTGTCCGCCTACGTAAGATGGAATCTTTGGCTCTTTCGCAGGGGCGGGGCGGGCTTCGAGTGTCATGTCGTGTACGCGAATAAAGGCCAGTGTTTCACCACCGAAAAAGAAGGTGTCACCGGGGGTGAGTTGCTGCGCAAAATGCTCTTCAATCGTGCCGAGTATTTTACCACCGCGCTTAGGGTTCATACGCTTAACGCGTAAATGCGTAGCTTCAACAATGGTGCCGATATTCTGACGGTGGCGCTGGCTGATGAGCCGCGAGGCGGGTATGTAATCGCCTTCGTCATTTTGTATCAGGCGTTGATAACGTTCGTAGCGGCGCAGCACATAGCCACCATCGATGGCAAACTCGAATAGTTGATCAAACACCGCACGTGGCAATGAGGCATATGGCGGCGCGGTGATGATTTCGCGATATAATCTGTCGGCGTTTACCGGTGCACTGCATGCACAATTGATAATGAATTGTACCACTACATCATAGGAGCCGGGCAGCAATGCGTCGCCATCCAGCTTGCCTTTGTCAATGGCTTCAATGGCAGCACGGCATTCCATGGCTTCAAAGCGGTTGGAGGGCACAAGCAGGGCTTTGCTAGGCTCGTTGAAACGGTGGTTTGAGCGGCCAATGCGCTGCAGCAATCGGCTGACACCTTTTGGCGCGCCCAACTGTATCACCAGATCGACATCGCCCCAGTCTATGCCCAGCTCCAGCGCTGAGGTGGCCACCACACAACGTAATTTTCCTGCTGCCATCATCGCTTCGGTTCGGCGGCGTTGTTCTTTGCTCAAAGAACCGTGATACACCGCGATAGGAAGATTTTGCGTGTTGTGATCCCACAGTAATTGAAACACCAGCTCGGCCTGTGCACGTGTGTTGACGAACACAATGGACGTACCGGCCTGCGCGATCGCGCTGTAAATTTCGGGCATG
>PBPD01000107.1 GCA_002725445.1 Rickettsiales bacterium | reverse complement strand
CTGCAAACTCTTCTGAATACAGAAACTACGTGGATCGGCTTTCTTGCCGGTGGTGAAGTCATCATGGTCTTTCCAGTTGGAAAAACGGCAATGGCTCAAACAGCCCATACATTCCACCTGATCGGTGTGAATTTGTTCGGCTTTCTCAGGCGCGACAAAAATGAACGTATTGTCAGGTGTTTTCATCGCCTCTGTGTAGCCAAGCTCTTCCCATTGCGCCACTTTTTCTGCGTCTTCCGGCGTGATGTAGTGCGGCCGTTTGCGTGGGCCAAACAGATATGGCTCGGTCATATAATTTTCAGGCTCGCTGGCAAAGCTGATCTGGCGATCATTTCGTGCACGCAGCTCGCGGATGAAATCGTTATTCACTGCCGATGAATAAAAGCCTGTTGGGCTGAAGCGGTTCAGGAATACATCACCTTTATTCAGGGTCAGCAATTTCTGTTTCCAGTTCTCAGGCACTGGGCTTTCTTTGGTCAGCAGCGGACGTGTGCCGAACTGGAATGCAATAGGCCCGACTTCAGGGTTTTCCAGCCAATGCTCCCAGTCTTTTAAGTGCCATGCACCGCCTGCCATTACGATCGGCACGGCATGCAGCCCCACCTCATTCATAAATTTACGCAGCTCCACCACCCGTGGATACGGGTCTTGTGGTTTGGTTGGATCTTCATTGTTAGAAAGGCCGTTATGGCCACCCGCCAGCCACGGATCTTCATAGACTACGCTGCCCAGCTGATCCTGATATTTGCTGTAACTACGCTTCCAAAGCGCACGGAAGGCACGCATGGAGGATACGATAGGGTGATAATAGATACCGTATTCTGCCGCGATTTCCGACAATTTATATGGCATACCTGCACCACAGGTCACCCCATGAATAATGTCGCTACATTCATCCAGAATACCGCGCAAAATACGTTCTGCACCGCCCATTTCCCATAGGATATTGACGTGGATACGTCCATTGCCACCTGAAATATCGTGCGCAATGCGTGCTTGTGTCACACCACCATGAATACTGTAATTAATCAGCTCTTCATGGCGCTCACGACGCGTAGCGCTATGGTACACCTGATCAATAACGTTGCCGTCTTCATCATAGGTGTCCGCATTTACGCCTGAGAATGTGCCAACCGCACCTGCAGCCGCAAACGCCCCGCAGCTTTCACCATTGGTGGCTGCAATACCCTTACCGCCTTCAATAATAGGCAATACTTCTTTACCCGAGATAATAACGGGTTTTAATTTATCCGAAAATGTCATGCGTACTTTGTGTTTGTGAATTCAGGTGGTGTGTTTAACGCAAATAGCCTCAAAATGCTAGGCGTTATTTACGTGACAAAACAACTCATTCGCGTGGCTTCTAGAAATTGGCGCGTAAACCAACTTCCAGAATGTGACTGGTAGCGTCAAAGTCATCTACGCCAAAGTCCAAGCCGACCGTGTCAAAGTAGCGGTAGCCGAGTTTGAGCTGCAAATCTGGGGTTAGCCCCACATGCGTGCCCGCCATAGCCTGATAGGCAAACGCATCTTCCTCATTACCATTAGTCTGGAACGTCCAGCCAACACCTGCACCCACATACGGTATTATCCAGTCATTGACGGGAATGTCTGCATAGGCATTGCCCATTACATTAAACGCTTCATACCCCAGATCACCGGTCAACGGCTGACTAGATACTACATTACCATTGCTCACCTGCCTCACCACTCCCGACTCCATGTCATTTTTACGATAGCTTAACTCTCCTTCCAAACGGAAGTTAGGCGTAAACTGATAGCCGAGTGCCGTACCCAGCCCGTAACCATCTTCAAACGACACATCACTGGTGATGCTTGTGGTAGCATTTTGACGCTGACTCGTGTTCCAATCATCCAAGATCACATATTCGCCTGAAATAGACGCGTACCAACGCGGGCGTTTTTTTGCATACTGATCATAATTCGCGTAGTCCGCAGCACTATACGCGCCTGCTGCAGCCGCCTGCCTGTTGTAGCCTGGCTGCTGCTGATATTGAGGTTGTTGATAATGCGGCTGTGCCTGCTGGTATTGCGGTTGCTGATACTGCGGCTGTGCCTGCTGATATTGAGGTTGCTGATATTGCGGTTGCTGATACTGCGGCTGTGCCTGCTGGTATTGAGGTTGCTGATACTGCGGCTGCGCCTGTTGCACAGGATACGGTTGTTGCTGCGCTTGCTGCTGGTATTGCTGCTGAAAATAGCGCGCTTGTGCATCATAATATTGTTGTGAATGAACTGGCTGTGCTTGATTGTAATAGGTCTGTGCCGCGGCTGCTACTGGCAACGTCATCACAGCAACACCGGTCGCAAAAATAGCATGTTTCATTGCATGGCTCCCAACTCAACTATGCAGCGAGTTAACCATACACCAACTGAAACTGCTAGTGAATTTCGCTCCACAGGCGGCCTATACCGCTCTCAACTATGAGCGGCACTGACAAAAATGCCGCACCCTGCATGGTATTACGCACCAACTCAGCCACCTCGTCTGCCTGCGCTTCAGGCGCCTCCAACACCAATTCATCATGCACCTGCAGCAGCATCGACGTATCAGGAAATCTCTCGGTCAATTGACGTGACACATCCACCATCGCTTTTTTGATGATATCTGCTGCGGTGCCCTGTAGCGGCGCATTAATCGCGGCACGTTCCGAGAACGCCCGCAAGTTAGGGTTTTTGCTGCTTATATCTTTTAGGTGAATGCGGCGACCAAACAAGGTTTCCACATAGCCTTGTTCATGCGCAATTTCTTTAGTGCGATCCATATAGGCGCGAATGCCGGGATATTGCTCAAAATAGGCATCGATATATTCGCCGGCTTCGCTGCGGCTAATGCCCAGGCGCGTTGCAAGCCCGTGTGCACTAATACCGTAAATGATACCAAAGTTGATGGTTTTCGCTTTGCGGCGCAGTTCACTATCGATCTCGTCAACAGGCTTACCAAACATTTGGCTGGCCGTAATGCTGTGAATATCGGCACCGTCTTTGAAGGCCTGCTTCAATACGTCGATGTCTGCTATATGCGCCAGCAACCGCAGCTCGATTTGCGAATAATCCGCCGAGATAAGCAAATGCCCATCTTCTGCGATAAAGGCTTCACGTATCTTGCGCCCCGCCTCGGTGCGAATCGGGATATTTTGCAAGTTCGGATCCGACGAGCTTAAACGCCCGGTCGTCGTGGACGCCATAGAAAAGGATGTATGCACTCGCTTGGTGCGTGGATTAATCTGGTTAATCAGCGCATCGGCATAGGTGCTTTTAAGCTTGGATAGCTGACGCCATGTCAGTACTTTTTCTGGCAGCTCATGGCCGTCTGCGGCCAGCTCTTCCAGTATTTCGGCGCCGGTTGAATACGCCCCTGTTTTTGACTTTTTACCGCCAGGCAATTCCAGTTCGTCGAACATGATCTCACCCAACTGCTTTGGTGAACCGACATTAAACTCACGTCCCGCCAGTGCATGAATGCGCGATTCCAGTTCGGCCATTTGCTCGGCAAATGTATCCGACAAGCCTTTAAGCGCCTGCGGGTCGGCCTTGATGCCCGCCTCTTCCATTTGCACAAGCACAGGAATCAGCGGGCGCTCTATGCGCTCATAAACCGTGCTTAACTGCTTATCAAGCATCTGCGCCTTCAGCACCTGATGCAGCTGCAGGGTAATGTCTGCATCTTCAGCAGCGTAATCGCGTGCATCTTCGATGGGGATTTGATCGAAGGTTTTTTGATTCTTACCCGTGCCCACTACATCCTTAAATGCAATCGGGCGATGCTCCAGATAACGCTCGGACAAATCATCCATATTGTGATTATGCAGGCCAGCCGAGCTGACATAGGACAATAACATCGTGTCATCTACAGGGCCCACCTCTACGTTTTCCTGCCTTAATACCAGCAGGTCATATTTGATGTTCTGGCCAATTTTCAACACGGCTGGATCGGCCAACATCGGGCGCAGCATTTCCAATGCTTTGGCTTTATCTATTTGCCCTTCGGCCAGCACTTTCTCGGTTGCCTGCGCTGACTCATCGCTACCCTCACCGCCAAACAAATCACTCTGCGATGCCGCTTTGGTCTGTTCGCTCACATGCGCGAGCGGAATGTAACACGCCTCGTGGGGTGTGACTGACAACGATATCCCCACCAGCTCGGCCTGCATAGCATTCAGCGACGTGGTTTCAGTATCCACCGCCACCTTGCCCGCCTGCGTGGCACGGTCAATCCATTGCTGCAGATCCGTTTCAGTTTGCACCAGCGTATAGCTACGCTCCTTCGGCGTTTCTTTAGTCGGTGATTGCGCGGCCACCTCCTGCGGTGTCACACCAATACGTTTTAGCAAAGAGGTAAATGAATTCTCCTGCAGGAAGGCTGCCAACTCATCTATATCCGGCTTTTTTACATCCAGCTCTTTAATCGGCATCGGCAATGCAATATCGTCTTTCAGCTCTACCAATTTACGGCTGATGCGCGCTTGTTCGGCAAACTCTATCAGGCTTTCACGGCGCTTATTTTGCTTAATGCTTTCTGCATTTTGCAGCACCGACTCCAGATCGCCAAATTCCTCAATCAGCTGCGCCGCCGTTTTGGGGCCAATGCCCGGCACGCCCGGCACATTATCTACACTATCACCAATCAGCGCCTGCACCTCGATCACCTTATCGGGCGTCACACCAAATTTGTCGCGCACCTGCTCCAGTCCCAGCGGCTTATTCTTCATCGGATCAAACATCGCCACATGGTCATTCAAAAGCTGCATCAAATCCTTGTCAGATGACACAATCACCACATCCATGCCATCACTCACCGCCTGCTTTGCATAGCTGGCTATCAAATCATCGGCTTCGTAATTTTCCATCTCGATGGCGGGTAAATTGAGCGCCTGTGTCGCCTCCCGCACGAGTGCGAATTGCGGCACCAGATCCTCAGGCGGCGATGGGCGATTCGCTTTGTAATCTTCGTAAATCTCGTTACGAAAGGTGAGCCGCGCCGCATCGAAAATCACTGCGAGATAATCACATTCCAGCGTATCCTGCAGTTTCATCAGCATGTTGGTAAATCCATATACCGCACCCACGGCAATACCATCTTTACGGGTCAAAGGTGGCAATGCGTGGTAGGCGCGAAAAATATAGCCCGAACCGTCTACCAGTGCCAAGCGAGGGCGATTATCCGTATTTTTTGCAGGCTGCGTCATGTGTTCTCTTGATTGTTGGTTGCGTTCGTCTTGCTGCTACCATAAGCTGACGACATATTTTGGAAACCTTTTTTTGGAGTTGTCATGACCAAATCCATTACCACGCTTGAAGGCCCACTCACCAAACCAGCCTCGGGTGGCCCAGCCAAACAATTAATTGTGTTTTTGCATGGTGTCGGCGCAGATGGTTTTGACCTGATCGGTCTGGCAAGCGCAATGGCCGAAGCGTTTCCGGATGCACAATTTATGTCGCCGCATGCGCCCTTCCCGTGCGATATGGCACCCAATGGCCATCAATGGTTTAGCCTGCAAGACCGTAATCCGGATGCCTTGTTTCAGGGCGTGCAGGAGGCCGAGCCAATTCTGAACGCTTATCTGGACGAACAGCTAACCATGCTCGGCATGGATGACTCACAACTGGCCGTGGTTGGCTTCTCGCAAGGCACCATGACGGCTTTGCACACCATGCTTCGCCGCGCCAAGCCATGCGCGGGTATCGTCGGATTTTCGGGCGCACTGATTGGCAGCCATGTATTGGCTGATGATGCAACCGCAAAACCACCGGTATGTCTGGTACACGGCGAAATGGACGATGTGGTACCATTTGCAGCGATGGAGATGGCACGCGAAGGGCTGGAGGAAGCGGGCATCAATGTTGAAACGCATGCGCGTGAGGGTCTGGCACACGGTATCGACCAACCCGCCATCGACATTGCAAGCGCTTTCCTGCAACGTTGCTTCAGCAACGCCCAATCAAACGCAGCTTAAAACACTCCATCATTTATGTGTGGTCGGCTTTATTTGTGATCGGCACCGATAGCTTCGCTGATATGTGAGAAGCCGTCGCGTTCCATCAGCCTTATCACATCCTCGTTGATGCGTGGAATGATTCCAAAGCCTTTATACACAAAACCGCTATAGGCCTGCACAAGTGATGCACCCGCACGGATTTTTGCATACGCATGTTTGCCGCGCGACACGCCCCCCACCCCGATGATGGGAATATTGCCGCCGGTATGACGGTACATATTGGAGAGCACTTGCGTGGACAGCTTACGCAATGGTTTGCCGCTGAGGCCACCCTGCTCTTGCTTATGTTTGCCCTTCAATTTTGCAGGACGTGAAATAGTCGTATTGCTGACAATCAGCCCATCTATCTTCTGCTCGAGCACCGTCTGTGCGATAGCTTCCTGTTGCCCCTCACCCAGATCGGGAGCAATCTTCAATAAGAGCGGCACGCTTGCGCTCAGATCACTGCGCTTTTGTTGCAAGGCGCTCAGCAGCTCGGTCAGTTGCTGCTGCTCTTGCAAATCGCGCAAGCCTTCCGTGTTGGGCGACGAAATATTCACCGTTATATAATCGGCCAGCGCATGCATCTTCTCCAGCATCGTCACATAATCGGCAATAGCATCGTCACTCAGTTTATTTTTACCGATATTGATGCCAACCACCTTGCGCATTTGCGCTTTGTGTAAATTGGAAATGAAGCGATCTGCTCCCTGATTGTTAAAACCAAGGCGATTGATAATGCCACGCGCGCGATGCAAACGGAATACGCGAGGCTTTGGGTTTCCTTCCTGCGGCAATGGCGTGACGGTGCCCGCCTCCACAAACGCGAAGCCTTGTTTAAACAAGGGCCCTACCACCTCGGCATTTTTGTCAAAGCCAGGCGCCATGCCGACAATATGGTCAAAATCCAGCCCCCAGATGGTTTGCTTTAACGCAGCATACTCCGGCATTTTTCGCGATGGTATTAAACCATGCTGTAGTGCGTGAATGGTAAGTTGATGCGCGTCTTCAGGTCCGAGCGCATACAATAAAGGTTTTGTGATTTGAAATATATCCATCTGTACATTGTGCTAGTTTGCAAACGAAATTTCTACCGTTTTTAATTTGGCAGGTATTTCCAGTACACCTAACGGATCAATTGGCTCACCATTTACACGCAGCGAATAATCTAAATGCGCACCGGTAGAACGCCCCGTCGAACCAACCTCGCCAATTTTCTGACCGCCTGCCACACGCGCCCCCTCTTTGACATTCCAGCGACTCAAATGGCCATACAGGCTGTAGCTACCATCTGCATGCTCTACTTTCACGTAACGCCCTAAACGCGGGTGCGTTCCGACACCCGTCACTTTTCCGTCTGCGCTTGCCATCACTTTTGTGCCTGTATCCGCCGCAATGTCTACCCCTGCATGAAAGGCTTTTTTATGGGTAACCGGATGTGTACGCATACCAAATTGCGAACTCACCCATTGATTCGCCGCCGCATCAACAGGCCATTGATGGCTGATACCATTCACAGGTTTTGCAAAAGATGACTTAGGCAGCTCCGGGCGTTTTATAGGTAACAGCGATGCCAATATGGACTCCTCCGCCAGCGTCTCTTCGCCCTCCGCAGATTTTGCCATCTGCTCTTCTACCGCCCTATCATCGTCATCGGCTTTATGCACACGGCTAATCGTATCCACCTGTCGGTTTAATGCAAAAAAGCGCTCTTTATTTTTCCGCTCAGGTGCAGAGTGGAATTTTTTGCCGCCTGCTTTATGACGTACACCGTCCAGCGAAAAGAAGCGTTGCTTGTCGGCGCCCGATGTAAGGGCGGCCGCATAGGAATCTGCCGCAATCAATTGAAATAAAGCAACAAATGCCATTATCGCGCTTATGTAGGTAATTCGACTCATATATCCTTTCACTGCTGCGTCACAAAAATTGCGCGCTACTACATGATGCAATTATGCAAGGCTTGTGCCTGTTTTGACATAAATCGCATAGGCTTGTGAAAAACGAGCGATTTTAGCGTGATTTCACGCCTGAATTACCGTATGAATATACGCAATAAAATGACAACTTACGGACCTACGTGTTGACTAACAGCAACCTCTTTGGACGACTTATGTTCTCTAAGCGCACCCTCATTTTCTCGACTGTTCTTTCATCTATTGCTTTCTCTGCTGCCGCCCAATCTTCTTTCGACCCTTATGCTGGCGCAGAGCAAAGCTCACCAAGCCTGAGCCGTCAGGCTCCCACCTCCACCGGCTATCTGCCCGCTTCGCCTTATGCGCAGCGCCGTGCGGCACAAGCAGGCCAGCGCCTGCACTCGCGTTCGCGACTGCCCAGCACCGCTCCGCTTTACGACAATGACATAAATTATCAGGATCAGGCCGCACCTATCTATCAGGACGACATGCGTACTATGGCATCGCAACCTGGCACTTCTGCAACGATGCGCGCAAACGCACCTGAATTTATCGATCCGGTACCGGAAGCTGATTTAGCGCCTGTCCGTCCACTTTACCCCACGCGCCGCGTAGCACCTGGTCAGCCTGTGCAACAGCAACAAATGGCTGCTCCCAGCGATATGTCACCTGCGCCTGTTGCCGCGGCATCACAAGCCCCTCAGTGGGAAGCACAGCCGCAGCCAACTGTAGCTGACAACGTACCGACAAATGTTGCGCTGCCAATGCCGCAATTGCCGAATGTCTATTACACTGGCACGCAACCTGAGCCATCAAGCTTTGCAGATATTCCTGTAGAGCCAAGCCCTGCACCTGCAAACAGTGTGCAAGCACCAGATGACCCTGCTTTTGCGGCGCCAAGCCGGCCTAGCGTAGCACCCACGCCGCCTGCAGCTAGCCCAACCGAATATGTGAGGGAAGCGAATCCAGAGGCGAGTGACGCCCCGGCCCGCCGTCCCGTGCTGAACAAAGACATTATCGAAATCGAACGTGAACCAGTCCCGGCCTCTTCCGAACTGGCGCAACCACGCTTCGACACACCCGCCGCCGCACCGGTTGCGGCTGCACCTACAGATGTAGCGCCACCAATGATAGACACAGGGCAAGCGCTCGCAGTGCCAAAACTTTCGGACGAGTCCAAAAAAATTCTGGCATCGCTGCCACATGACATTGATTCACCCGAAGCCAGTGCAGATAGTGGTGATGTTGCTATCTCACGTGTGGATCCGGACATTGAGCAATTATTGAAACAATCTGCCGCGGCAGATAACGTGCACAGTCACGAGGCCACCGGTGTAAAAATCGAGGTGCGCCGCCCTAACTACAATCCGAATTATGAGCTTGAAAAAGCCTATGAGGCATTGCTCGCCGGCCAAACAGGTATTGCGCTTGAACTTTATAAAAACGTGATTCGCATGCAGCCAGACAATGAGCTTGCATTGTTTGGGGCAGCTACTACGTTCCACCGTATAGGCGAGATTGAATCTGCTCGCGCCCTCTATGGTCGTTTGATCCAGCTCTATCCAAATAATCGTGAAGCGATGAATAACTTCCTCGTGCTGGTGAGCGATGAATCGCCGCAAGAAGCACTGAACGAGTTGTTAGAACTCGAACATGCCAGCCCGGATTTCAGCCCAATACCGGCGCAACTAGGCTTGCTATATGCAAAACTTGGAGACGAAGAAAAAGCACGTAGCAAAATGCTGCGCGCCATCAGCCTTGACCCTGATAACATGGTCTATCGCTATAATCTGGCTATCTTCCTCGACAAACAGAAACGCTATAAAGAGGCGGCTGCCTTCTACCGTCAGCTGATTGCAGCGTCACAGCAAGGCGAACCCATTCCTGCCGATGCATTCGCATTGCAATCGCGCCTGAACTACATCAATTCACTCTAAGCTACGAGGCTCCGATGGAAATCACCGATCTGCTGCTATCAACCGATAAAAATGGCGCGTCAGATTTACACCTTTCTTCGGGTAAACCACCTCTGATGCGCGTGAATGGCGATATGCTGCCATTGAACGCGCCGCCCATGCGCACGGATGATGTAAAGCAAATGCTCTACTCGATTATGACAGAGCAACAACGCTCCGAGTATGAGCGCGATTACGAGCTGGATTTCTCCATCGCTTTTGGCGAGGACTTACGCTTTCGTGTCAATGCATTCAATACCATTGATGGCCCTGCGGCTGTGTTTCGTACCATCCCCACCAAAGTACTAACACTGGACGAACTTGGCGCGCCTTCTGTATTCAAACGCCTTTGTCATTTGAACAAGGGACTGATTCTGGTGACCGGCCCAACGGGTTCCGGTAAATCGACCACACTTGCAGCCATGGTAGATTACATTAATACTAATTTCGCACATCACATCCTCACTGTGGAAGACCCGGTAGAATTTGTGCATCATACGAAAAGCTCACTCATCAACCAGCGTGAAGTGGGCAGCAGTACAAAATCCTTTGCACGCGCACTCAAAAGTGCATTGCGCGAAGATCCGGATGTCATTCTGGTGGGCGAGTTGCGTGACCTTGAAACCATCCAACTGGCAATGACTGCTGCGGAAACCGGTCACTTGGTGATGGGCACACTGCACACCAATTCGGCTCCTAAAACCATCGACCGTATTATTGACGTATTCCCTGCCAGCGACAAAGAAATGATTCGTGCGATGCTATCGGTATCGCTAGAGGCAGTGATCGCCCAAACGCTTGTCAAACGCGCTGACAACTCTGGCCGTATTGCTGCACATGAAATTTTGTTGGGTACATCAGCCGTACGTAACCTGATCCGCGAAGGTAAAATTCCGCAAATATATTCAATGATGCAAATGGGTAGCAAAGTCGGCATGACAACGATGAAAGAATCCATTTACCATCTTCTGGACGAAGGAGCCATTAGTCCGGAAACTGCTAAAGAAGCCCTCGCAACCAGCGTTGAAGATGATAAAAAAGACGAAGGCCGTCGAGGCAGCGCTCAGCAACAGCAACCGCAGGGTTTCTAATCTATGTTTGACAAGCTAAACCCACTCCTAGAGCAGATGGTGCAGCATAAAGCATCAGACCTTTATTTGACCTATGGCTGCCCTGCCAGCATTCGCTTGTCAGATCGCATTATGACCGTCGATAACGCGCCGTTGACCGAAGAGCAGGTGCGCACATATATGGAAGAATTGCTGGATGAAGAGCAGCTAGACGAATTCGAAACAACGCTGGAATATAATTCTGCGATTAACTGGATGGATCGCGCGCGTTTTCGTATCAACGCATTTCGCCAGCAACAACATACCGCCCTTGTTATTCGACGTATCCAAACCGAGATCCCAACCATTGAAGAATTGGGGCTACCTGAGGCCTATCGTAATCTGGTCATGGAACGCCGGGGCCTCGTGCTCGTGGTGGGGCCTACGGGTTCTGGTAAATCCACATCGCTGGCAGCGATGATCGGACACCGCAACCGCAATGGTAGCGGACATATTATCACTATCGAAGATCCCGTCGAGTTTGTACATACACATCAGGGCTGCATTATCAGTCAGCGTGACGTAGGGATCGATACCTACTCCTTTGGAATGGCACTCAAAAATGCATTACGACAACGCCCGGATGTGGTTCTCATCGGTGAGGTGCGTGACAGGGAAACCATGGAGCACGCGATCAACTTCTCTGAGACAGGCCATCTGGTGCTTGCTACTCTGCACGCAAATAACGCGAACCAGGCCATTGAGCGCGCGCTTAATTTCTTCCCCGAAGAGAAGCACCACCAAATTCTGCTTAACCTTTCGCTTAACCTTAAAGGCGTATTGTCACAGCGTTTGGTGCTGAACAAAAAGCAAGGCCGCAGCCTTGCGGTTGAGGTGTTGCTGAACTCTGGTTTAATTAAAACACTGATCGAAGAAGGCAAAATACGCGACATCAAGGAAATGATGGAAAAAAGCCGCGACGCTGGCATGCAGACATTCGACCAATCGCTATTCGATCTGTATGCGCAAGGGTTAGTAGATCAGGACGTGGCTATCGCCGAGGCTGATAACCCTGCGAATCTTCGCCTCAACATTCGTCAAGCTACGACTGGGCGCACTTTGCAAAGCGCTACCACGCCATCTGCCCCGTCAGATAGTGACAGCTTCAAAATATAAATTATTGGCTTAAGCAGCTTGAATAGCTTGTAGAAATGCTTTTTCCAGCGCTTCTTCATTATACGCTGGCTTAAATTCACCCGGCGTACCTACAAACAATAGCTTTGCGTCGTGAATCACGCCAATACGGTCACAGATTTCGTCGATATCCGCCAGAATATGCGAGCTGAAAAACAGCGTCTTGCCCTCTGCTTTCATGCGCAGCATCATGTCTTTCAACTTAATACGCGCGCTTGGGTCCAGTCCACTCATCGGCTCGTCCAGGATCAGGAAAGGCTGGTCTATAAGGAATGCACCTAAAAGACCCAGCTTTTGCCCCATGCCTTTTGAATAAGACCCTACCTTACGATCAAGCGCAGCTGGCTCCAGATCCAGCGCTTCCGCCGCCTGTTTTGCCTGTTCTATATCAAGCTTGCGGCCATAATATGACAAAGCCAGTGACAGATACTCGCGCCCTTTCAGGTAACGCGATGGCTGAAATTTTTCTGGCAGATAGGAGATAGCACTGCGGGATTTCACTTCTTGCGAGGAACGCCCAAAAATATGGGTATCGCCAGCATCCGCCTTTGCGAGATCCAGAATAATCTTAATAAGCGTTGTCTTACCCACGCCGTTTAGGCCAATCAGCCCAAATATCTCACCCGGCTTCAGGCTCAGCGACACGTCATCAAGCACTTGCTTGTCGCCGAAGCTCTTGCTCACATTATGTACATCTAAAGGTAGTGCCTGTGTTGAATCGCTCATACTGCCCTCTTTGCCTGCGAATTAGTTGCCCTGACGTCTAGGCATAAGATTCTGCATTTTTCGTACATTATCAATCAAATTCTCCATTGCCTCGCGTTCCAGATCAGGCGCCTGAGGTTTACCCTGTATAAAACCTGGGTTCTGAACCTGCACTGGCTCATTATCGATGGCAATATTAGGCACATATCTGCCCTCCATCACTTCCATCTGCTCGCTTACGAAGGTTTGATTGGGGCGTAGGCTAAAAGAAATCGTCCCTTCGTTATAATCCAGTTGAATCTCCGAGCCCGAGGCTGAACGATGACGAAAGGCCTTTTGCTGTGCGCTGGCTTTTGCATTCCATATGTCAGCTACTTCCACGAGCGAACCCGGCTTCCATACAAAGCTAATGCGGCTATCGCTAATGCTGCGCACCTGCAGACGCTCATGCGGTTTATTGTTGGCATAACGTGTCCCGTTGATCCAGTATGCCCAATCGTTCGCGCTGCGATACAAAATAGTGCTCAAATAGAAAGATGGATAGTCAAACATGACAGCGTCTTCTTGCTGCCCAACGGTCAGGCCGGCGATGATGTCTGCTATTTCAGCATCAACGACACCTGTAGCAGCAGCCACCGCTCCGTCTTCTTCACGGTTACGTTCATAGAGCTCCAGAATACGTCGCATATTCGCCATATCTTCCGGCGCATACATTAACGAAATATCTACATCTCCAAATGAAGGCGTAAACACACCTGTATTCACACGTTCTGATGCATCAGCCAGCACTTCTTCCATGCTTGGGGGCACTTCCTCTTCGCTATCTGGTGTCAGATCAGGGCTTGCCACCGTCTCAGGCGTCAAAGGCGCTTCCAGCTCGCTGGGCAACTCTTCAACCACCATGTCCTCTCCCATAGGAGGCAAACTCTCAGGCTTCAGCGCATCCAGCGCCTGCTGCAAATCACCTTCCTGCGCAAGGGCTAATGAGCTGATACTCACGCAGCCTGCTAACATCATATATGCGAAATGCTTTTTCATACGTTTCTACATTCCACCTGCATTCTCGGCTTCTTCCTGACCCTCGCTCGGACGCTCCTTCACGCCAATCCAGTCAAAAACAAGGGTTGCAGCCACCATCTCAGGCTCACCACCCCGGCTCACCTGCAAGTAAATATCGTTAGTAATGCGCTTTCTACGCTCTACTGTGAATTCCCGCACGCGCATGAAGCCGGAAATATCATCGCGCAAATTTTGCAAGAAAGAATAGATATGCTGATCCGTAATGCCACCAAATGTAATTTCAACATTCATCATCACGACATCTACGGTTAAGCCATCAAAGGATTCATCCGCCACTTGCTGCTCTGGCCCCACTGTAAGGCTTAGACTCGTCAGGCGATACTTATTGCGCAATATCGCCAACAAATCGCGTGCTTTTTCCCTGCTGATATAAAAGTCATTATTATCGCCGCGCTCAGTCATCAATTCGAGATATTTCTCTGTAGACTCATCGGAGCGTCCAAGCTGCTCTTTCAACGATCGTATCTGACTTTCCTGACTGCGGATATCGCGCTCAATGCGTGACGTCTCTTCCGTCGCCTCTTCTGCTACTCCCGCTATAAAAGCGCTAACACCAAAGATAACACCAACGGCGACAACGGCGATTGCCCCCTGTATGGCTATTCGTTTTCTGAAGTCGCGGAACTTAATCATACCTAATACCCCAGCCCGTTCTGATTCTGCACGTCCTCGTCCACTTCATCGGCTGGGCCAATCATGGTCACTTCTACAACGTTTTCACCCGCTGCTAGCAACTGATCATTCGTGCTGGGGTCATCAAAATTAATCTCCAGGCTTTCTTCGCTTCCAACCGTGCCAGGCAGCTTGGAATAATTAATCACATAATCCTCAAACCCTTCTGTCATCTTGCGGAAGAATGCATTTGCATCGCTTAGGAACACCTGTTTATTGTCTTCATTTTCTGTAAATTCCAGCTCCATCACCACCTTCATAGGCGCAGCACCCTGACTACCAGAAGATTGCCGTGAACCACGATTACCACGTCGTTGTGACTGTTCGGTCACCACTTGCAAATCGTTACTCATCGTCCAATTCAGCTTTTTAACGAATACATTGCTTTCCTGTATCTCATTGAAGCGGCGCACCAAGGTGAGCGGCATAAATTTGTCCGGCTCAGTCATGTCATAAACGGTGACAATATTTGTGCGGGTAGCAATATCCGTGTCGATTTGGCCAACCTCTCTTTGTATGGTCGCAAGCTCTTGTTGCACGCGGGCTTTATCGCGCTTCAACTCCGCCTCTTCGGAATTGGCCCCCTGTATAGTCATCACGCTCGTAACGATTTGATAGAGCAATCCTACAATCGCTAATGCTGCAACAGCACGCAAGCCAAGCTGCGCATTGTAGAGAATATCCAGCTTCTTTGCATAGCTTGGAAGCATGCGAAGATGTAGTTTTTTCTGGCGGGCAAAACTCGCCGCCATTACCACATCGCCAAAACGATCGCCGGATAGCGCCGCTTGCTCCAGATTCAATAATTCCGACACTTCATGCGGCGTGAATACATGGCTAGCAACGGCGTTGAATCGTTTCGTATCAATGGCATTCTTAATATCCTGCCCAACAACAATGGTCACTTCCAGACCCGCTTGCTCAGTGTACGACAGGCGGCGCAGATATTCGATTGTGTTCAATATTTCCTGCTCGACATTGCCGGCAATTACTTCAGGTACTGACTCTCCCACTGCTTGCGCCAAACGCGTGAACGTCAGTTTTCCATTTCGCAGCACCACTTGGCGAAAACCGCCCACCTTATTGTGGCTAACCAGTATTTGCCATTCCGCCTCGCGCGCCTCCTGACTCCGGGGTATCACGCTCGACAGCATCTTCACATAACTCTGGCTTTCAACCGGCACCAAATAGATGCCCTTAAAGCGGTTTGGAAGCTCCAACACCAAATCCAGCCATTGCTGCAATGTCGGCGAATTCGCGAGTGCTATAAGCAGAAAATTCCAGTCTTTACGCCCCGTCTTTTCACGGCCCAACGGAATTGCGCCCGTAATATCCTCTGGCGCAAAATCACGCTCCAGCCTGCGCTGCACCAACTTATTGACGCCCAGTGGACTAACCGGCGGCAAAGTATGGCGCACGTAAGACTGGTCCATCATGTCGATAAGCATATAGATCGGCACTTTAGGGTGCCCTTCCATCAGCTCAACAAGTGAACGTACATTATCTGGCTCAACATTCGGCGCGAACAAACGGCGCACCAACTTGCTGCCCTGCATGTAACTCAAAATCGCGCCATCATCGCCAACGAAGAAAATAAACTTCTCGGCTCCACCGCGACTTTTGTGCTTTTTGGCTGGCGGTGTATTTTGCGCTTTATGTTTGCGTTTCAATGCCATTTAGAAATTCATCTGCTCGAAGGATTGATACAATGGCCCGAATACCGCGGCGATAACCCAAAAAATCAACCCGCCCATCACAATAGTCAGAGCTGGCTGAATCATGCCCACCATACCATCCACGGCATCATTCACTTCGCGATTATAGAAAAAATTAATATTCTCGAGCGATTCATTCATGTTACCGCTCTCTTCACCTACCTTAAACATACGAATCACCAAGGTGGGAAATTGGTGCGACATTCGCAATGAGTTAGTCAGAGAATTACCCTCTTCCACTGAACGCTTCACCATGCCAATCGACTCTTTCAACACACGATTGCCAACCACGTTCTGCGCTGATTCCAGAGAATCCAGTATATCGATACCGCTCTTGAACATGACTGAAAAGAAGTGCGTAAAACGCGCCAGATTAATTTTACGAATCGTTGCGCCAATGATCGGCAGGCTGAGCATCATATTATCCCATTTATAGGCAAACGGTTCGGACGTACGGTACAGCATCACCACTGTGAATGCGATACCAATTGGGATACCGAAAATAAGATACCAGTGACTTTGGAACGCTTCCGATGTCCAGATCAGTGCGCGGGTATGAGCAGGAATATCAAAACCCTGATTCACAATAAAGTCGATCAGCTTCGGCACAACAAAAAGCATCAGCACGGTGATAACCGCCGACATGACCACCAGCAACACAGCCGGGTACGAAATAGCTTTGCGCACCTTACGACGCAAATCAGCGGTCCACTTCATATGATCCGACATATGCGTGAAAGACTCACTGAGGTTACCATTTCGCTCGCCAGCCTCAACCAACCCCACAAAAACCTTACTGAAAACGCGCGGATATTCTGTCATCGCTTCCGACAACATTTGCCCGCCTTTCACACGCTCGGTAATATCTGTCATTACATCGCGCAGCTTAGCGGATTCGGTCGAATCGCGCACATCCGACAACGCCTCGTGCAATGGCACCCCTGCACGGTTCAGCTGCTCCAGATGCAACATCATAATGATCATGTCTTTCATCTGGATGCGCGAACCAAAGCTGGCAGCACCTTTTTCTTTCAACACTTTATAGCTAACGAGATCCAGTCCCACCTCTTTCAGGCGCGCTTCCAGATCCACATCATTATCAGCGTTGACAGAACCACGTATAGTGCGGCCTTTGTCATTAATCGCAGAATAAGAGAAATTTGGCATAATCCTCAGCTACTAACAAACACACTCTACCCTTGCGGGAAGACACTCACTTCACCAATATGCCGAGAATATTCTTATATTGTTTGGAGATATAGTATTACAATCTATCTGTCAGGTCTACCGTGTTTATCAATTCGGCAAGGTCTATCTCACCTTTTAACACTTTAGCGATGCCATCTTGCACCATAGGGATAAATCCGTTCTCCAGCGCATACTCCATCATGTGATTACGCGTCGCATGGGTAGCGATCAATTCATCCATCCCTTTATCGATACGCATAATCTCCAAAATAGCCGTACGCCCCTTATAGCCCTTATGGCCGCATGCCGCGCAGCCGTTAGCATCATAAATAGTCGGTGGCTCTGCCGGATCCACCTGCAATACACGACACTCTTCTTCCGTCGCGGGACGCGGCGTTTTGCACTCGGAGCATAATTTACGCGCCAGACGTTGCGCCATGGTTGCAATCAACGAACCAGCCAGCAAGTGTGCCGGCACCCCAATATCACCCAGACGTGGGATAGCGCCCATCGCATCGTTGGTGTGAAGTGTCGTATATACCTGGTGTCCCGTCAGCGCCGCACGCACCGCCATCAGAGCGGTTTCTTCGTCACGCACCTCACCCACGAAGATGATGTCGGGGTCTTGACGCATGAGCGATTTAATACCTGAGTGGAAATCCACCGTACCCTCGCGGACGTTAGTCTGACGAATCATCGGCAGCTGGTATTCCACCGGATCTTCAAGCGTCATAATATTTACGTCGATCGAATTAATGTAGCCAAGAATCGAGTAAAGCGTAGTGGTTTTACCGCTACCCGTTGGGCCCGTCACAATAATGATCCCCTCTGGACGCTTCAAACAGCGCTTGAGCAAATTGATATTATGCTCAGTAAAGCCCAGCTTTTCCAAAGGCAGCAATGCTTTCGACTTATCCAGAATACGTAGCACGATATTTTCACCATGTACGGTTGGCTGAGTCGCCACACGAAAATCGATTTCACGTCCCAGCGTCCGCATACCAATACGGCCATCCTGCGGATTACGTGTTTCCGCAATATTCATCCCCGACATAATTTTCAGACGCACACACATGGCCGCCCAATAATCACGGTGGAAACTGCGAATCTGCTGCAATTTACCGTCCACGCGGTAACGCAGACGCAGGAATGTGCCTTCCGGCTCAAAGTGAATGTCCGACGCGTCTTGCTTAATCGCATCCACCAACAATGCATTCACCAAACGCACCGTCGGGTTCACATACCCCTCTTCACGCCCATCCAACTGGTTATTTTCACGGATACCCGTTTCAATTTCGCGCAGGATGCCGTCAATCGACATCTCATATTCATAATACTGATCAATCAGCTCAAGCAGCTCACTCTCGGTTGAATAGAGCGGCACAATCTTTGCGCTTTTATCCAGATGGCGGCGCACCTGATCAATCGCCAACACGTTATAGACATCTGCCATCGCCAGATAAACCGTGCCATCGGGCTGCTGCGATACGGGAATCACCTTTTGACGCACACATACATCTTTGGGCACTGCTGCAATCAGATTCGGATCCAGCATGGTAGCGCTTGGATCAAACTTTTCCGCTCCCGCAGACTCTGCCAACACCTCACCGAGCGCACTTTCGGTGATGAAATTCATGTCGACCAGCACTGCTCCCAGCAGTTTTTTATTCGATTTTTGCTCACGCAGGGCAATCTCCAGCTGATCCTCAGAGATCAGGCCCATATCCACCAGCTTTTCACCTAAGCGCTTAGGCTTGCCCTTCGTAGGAGGCGGTGCATCGCCCGCCGGCATCGCTGGCGGCATTGCTCCACCTTGCGCCGGTTGAGGCGCAGGCGCTGGCGGAGGTGTTTCTGGTGGTTGTTGTGTCATATCTGGTTGAGGCGCGGGCGGCTGCTCGGCTTGAGGCTGCGGCACCTGCCCCGTCTGCTCCGACTCCACACCCTCACCAGCAGCTTCATTTGCTGGAGATGACGGCTGAGCCTGATAAGTATGGCGCACCTGCTGACTAGCCTGAACGTCCGAACCATGCGAACCGTTTGCGCCATTTTCTTGTGGCGCAGCGTGGACGGTTTCGTCCTCGTTCGTATCTGGCGTATAGCCCTGTGCAGGCGTACTTGCCGAATGCATAGCTTCGTTATCCATGTGCGAGCGTAATTATCTATTGTTAGCCTTGCTACTATTATACCTGAAAAATGCTTTAATTTCCTTTAAAATCCGAAGGTTTTTAGCCCAAGCGCCGACCCCACAGGCAAAAAATTCAATAAAACCATTATTCTTCAATACAATAGCAACAATTCTTAATTTATTGTTAGATGTATATTTGCGTATTATTTACCGCTTCGCAAGTAAAATACCGGCTAGCCTTTAAGATTCTAAATAATAGCAATAAAAATAAGGTGAGTTAAGCAACTCACTTAGTGGCGGGCTGAATAAAATAACGCTGCACGTATTCCATCAACTTTTCGACTGATTGATCAATGCTCAATTCTGCCGTATTTACGACCAAATCCGCATTGTCTGGCACTTCATATGGCGCCGTAACACCGGTGAAATTCTCAATCTCGCCTGCACGTGCCTTTTTGTAGAGCCCTTTTACATCACGACTCTCACACGTATCTACGTCTGCCTCGATATAAACGGTATGAAAACCATCTGGCGCAGAGGTGCGCGCCCGCTTACGATCTTCTGCGTAAGGAGAAATAAACGCAGCGATCACAATCATACCTGCATCTGCAAAGAGTGATGCAACCTCGCCTACGCGCCTGATATTCTCACTTCGGTCTTCAGGAGCAAACCCTAAATCGGAGCATAAGCCATGGCGAATATTGTCACCATCCAACACATAAACCTGACACCCATGCGCAAATAAACGTTGCTGCAGCTCGCGCGCTAACGTCGATTTGCCGGAGCCGCTCAAGCCCGTGAACCACAACACCCCGCCCTTATGGCCATTCATGAGCTGGCGGTCAGTCGCTGTCACATCAAACTCTACCGCGCTGATATGTTTTGAAGTAACTTCACGCGCCTTCACGCGCTGATCCATCACCTCATCCAAACGCATGATGCCGCCACCCGCAATATAATGCTCGTGCATGATCACAAAGCGCCCGCATTGCGCTAATACTGCATGGTCATCCGCTGCAATCAGCCCGCGCAAGCGCCAACGCACCTCTGCCATTTGATTTCGCTCGATGCGATCGGACGGCTCGGACGCCAGTGTCTCCGTATCCACCACCTGGCGAATCTCTTCCAATTCGGCGGTGATCTCACGGGTACCAATCTTAAGTTTATAGCGTCGCCCCTGCTCCAGCGGCTGCTGATGCAACCAAAATAACGACGCATCAAAACGATTGGTCAGCACGGGCGCGCTCGCTTCGTGGCTCGCCACGTCTCCCCGTTCCACAAAAATCTGGTCTTCGAGCGTAATACCCACCGATTGCCCCGCACCGGCTTGCTGCAACGGCTCACCATCGTCAGGCCACTGCTCGATTGAACGCACCTTCACCCGGTAATTGGAGGGAGAAAACAACACTTCATCGCCCACCCTGAGCGTGCCTGACATAATACGCCCAGCCACAATGCGACGCTTATCAAAGCGGTAAATATCCTGCACTTGTAAGCGCAGCGGCAAATCCTCTGCCGCCGACAATGCTGCGCAACCATCCAACGCCTCCAGCAACGACACACCTTCAAACCATGGCATGTGCGCTGACGCGCTATTTATATTGTCACCTTCACGCGCCGACAAAGGCAATAGGTATGTGGGCACAATGTCCAGCCCCTGCAAATAGGCACGCACTTCACTCGCCACTTCGTCATAGCGTGCTTGCGCATACTCCACTGCGTCCATTTTGTTGATGACCACCACCACCTGACGAATCCCCAGCAGGTGCAATAAATAGGCGTGGCGACGGGTTTGCTCGCGCACCCCTTCAGCAGCATCCACAATCAACACGGCCGCTTCGGCATTGGCGGCACCTGTCACCATGTTTTTCACAAACTCGCGATGGCCGGGCGCGTCAATCAGGCAATAGCGGCGTTTGGCAGAGTTAAACCAGATTTGCGTGGTGTCGATGGTGACGTTCTGGTCGCGCTCGGCCTGCAACGCATCCATCAAAAACGCCCATTCAAAAGGCATGTTACGCTTCTCGCAGCTGGCTGTTATCTGCTCAAACTTACCTTCCGGCAATGCATTGGTTTCGTAAAGCAGGCGCCCCACCAACGTGGATTTACCGTGATCAATATGCCCGACAATCACAATGCGCAGCGGCGCAGCATGGGCGATAGCTGACGATTCCATAGTGAGTGGCAAAGCAGATGACTGGCTCATAGTTAGTTCGCGTAAATCGATTTCAGTTGGGTTAAACGTTCCTGAGTTTTGGTTTTTTGCGCCGCCTTGCAGCTTTGCTCTTCCAGCATTTTGCTGGCAAAGCCATATACCATGCCATGGAAATAATCGACAAAGCCTAACTGATACGGGTTCCAGTCACGTTGCTTCTGCCATTTTCTGAACTGCAAATAGGTTGGCTTCCATTCCAGCCCGCACCACTGAGCGGCTGCGTTGGTCATGCCGACCTCAAAGACAAATTGCGACTCTTTTTCAGGCAAGGTGAATATTTGGCGCGCATTGGCCTTTGATTCATCAATGGGTGGTTCGAATTTATCGCGCATCTGCCAAAAACGTTCTTCGGCCTGTTGGGTCATTTTTTTCACGAGCGCGTCGCGTTCCGCGGCCAGATTATCCTGCGCTGCACTGTGGCCCGCACTTGCGACCAGCAGCAAGGCTGCCATCATAATACGCAATACCATTAGTGTGTTCTCCTTTCTGATTTGAGGGGAGCAAACTCACCGATGCGCGTAATCACTTCGATTCCACGCTCTTTCAGCACTTTCAACACTTCCTTTCCATAGCGACGAATAAATTCTTCTTCGTCCTTCTGCGCTAATTCGGTGAAAGCATCCGGCGATATACTGGCGTCGATCTCGGCGCGCACCACCTTTGGCAAGCGCGGTTCTTGCCCATCCGCCACCGATTCGACCATATGCATCAGGGCGGTGCTACGGCGGTACAGCGCCACCATATTACGCGACTCATTCGCCACCAGCTCGGTGAGACGGTCGATCTTGCGCTCCAAAGCATCTATGCGCTGTAACACGTCATCAGCCATTACATATACCCCGCTGCCCGCAAACGCTCAAAACTGCTTTCGTCTTCGTCTGCTCCCATGGGGCGACCAGCGCGCTCAGCGGTTTTCGTGGTTTCGAGTTCTGAAATAATTTTTTCGATCGTGTTGGCGTCGCTTGCCACAGGCCAGGTGATACCGCGTTCGCCAATGGAACGAAAACGCATCATATCGCCATTATAGTCGCGCCCCTCAAACTCGTTATAAGCACGGGCGAAATAAAGTGGCACCGTCGGAATATTTTCACGCTGAATGTAACGCCAGATATCAAGCTCTGTCCATTGCAATAAAGGGTGCACGCGCACATGCGTATCGGGCGCAAAATCGGTGTTGTAATGCCCCCAGAATTCAGGCGGCTGATCTTTCACATCCCACGCATTTTCTTCACTACGCGGTGAAAACACGCGCTCTTTGGCACGTG
>PBPD01000106.1 GCA_002725445.1 Rickettsiales bacterium | reverse complement strand
TTGTCGGCAATCGGGTCGAGCAAGCGCCCGAGATCCGACAGCACATTCCATTTACGCGCCAGATACCCATCGAGAAAGTCGGTGATAGCCGCATAGGCAAACAGCGGCAGCGCCCAGAAGCGGAATGCCGTATCGCAATAGGCATAGAGCGCTAGCAACACAGGAATAACCGCAATGCGCGAAATGGTAAGCCAATTAGGTATATGCCGTTTCATGTTCAAACTCATGCGCTACAGCATAAGCAAACCCATCAGGAATGGAAGTGGTCATATATAATCTGCGCGGTTTTTTTGCTGATGCCGGGCACTTTTTCCAGTTCGGAAAGTGTGGCACGCTCGACTTGTTTGCGCGAGCCGAAATGATGCAGCAACGCGCGTTTGCGGGTGGCGCCAATGCCGGGAATCGCATCCAGCTCCGACGTGCTGATAGCCTTGCCACGTTTGCGGCGATGCGCGCCGATGGCAAAGCGATGCGATTCGTCGCGCAGGCGTTGCAGATAATGCAACACAGGGTCGTCTACCGGTAACTGGAAGGGTGCTTTATCGGGCATAAAGAATTGCTCGCGCCCTGCATTACGGTCCGGCCCCTTGGCAATTGCCACATAGCATAAATCATCTACGCCCAGTTCTTCGAATACCTCGCGCACTGCATTTAATTGTCCCAGACCACCATCAATCAGCACCAAGTCTGGCCACTGGCCTTGGGTGCGTTCGGGGTCATCTTTTTGCAATCGCTTGAAGCGGCGCGTGAATACTTCACGCATCATGCCGTAATCATCGCCCGGCTCCAGCGCTTCATCGCGTATGTTGAATTGTCGGTAGGATTTCTTATCCAGCCCTTCAGGGGTGGCAACTACCATGGCGCCCAGCGCATGCGTGCCGCTGATATGGCTGTTATCGTAGACTTCAATGCGCGTAGGCGCTTCGCTCAAATGGAAAAGCTTGGCGACGCCTTCCAGCAGGGCAGCATCGGCCATGCGTTCACTTTGACGCCGCAATAGCGCCGCCTCTGCGTTGCGTAACGCCTGTTGGATCACCTCGCGTTTGTCGCCGCGTTTGGGCACAAAGAAATGCACCGTGTAGGGCGTATCCATCGACAGGGCCTGCGATAGCACCTCTTCTTCTTCGATCGGATGGCTTAGCAGGATTTCTTTAGGCGGGGTGTGTGTCTGATAAAACTGGCTAAGAAAAGCGCTCAGTATTTCAGCTTCGCTGGCCTCTGCGCTGTGCTTAGGAAAATAAGACTGGTTGCCAAAATGGTTTCCTTTACGGAAGAAGAACACCTGAATGCAGGACTGGCCGTCTTGTTTGTAGAGTGCAATGGCGTCGGCATCATCCAGCCCTGCTACGCGCATGCCCTGATCTTGCTGCACTTGCGTCAGAGCGCGCACCCGGTCGCGCAGGCGCGCGGCTTTTTCAAATTCCATCGCATCGCTATGAGCCTGCATTTGTTCTACCAGCCGTGCCTGTATTTCACGGCTTTTTCCGCTTAAGAACGCCTTGGCCTGATCTACCAGCCCGGCATAGTCTTGCTTGCTTATGTAATCCACGCACGGTGCCGAGCAGCGCTTGATCTGGTATTGCAGGCAAGGGCGCGTGCGATTGTTGAAAATACTGTCTGAACAGGGGCGCAGCAAAAATGCGCGCTGCAATTGCGCAATAGTCTTATTGACAGCGCCTGCTGAGGCAAAGGGGCCAAAATACTCACCCTTTTGTTTTTGCGCGCCGCGGTGTTTTTTCACACGTGGAAAATCATGATCACCTGTGACGATGATGTAGGGAAAAGATTTATCATCGCGCAGCAGAATATTGTAACGCGGCTGGAGCTTCTTGATCATATTGGCTTCCAGCAGCAGTGCTTCTGCTTCGGTATGGGTAGTGACGATTTCCACGGAAGCAGTTTGCTCCACCATACGCATGATGCGATACGTCAAATTAGACGGCGACGCGTAATTACTCACACGATTGCGCAAATGTTTGGCCTTACCCACATACAGCACATCGCCCTGCGCATTCAGCATGCGATAGACGCCGGGGCTGCGTGGCATATCGTCCAGCGCGGCGCGAATCACCTCTACGCCATGGACTGAATTCTGAGTTGTATTTTCGTCCGTCATGAAACCCTAAATAGCATATAAACAAGACATAAATATCATCCACAAAATATGTGGATAACAATGTGTAGAACTATGCGCACAAACGTCAAGACATTGGAAGCATAAGGGTTTTTTATAACTTGCCCAAATTTTGTGCATCGCCTCTAAGCGATTGATATTATGTACTTTATGGCTTCTCATATTGTAACAGTCCACCCTAAGCTATGCGCCTGATGCATGGCTTGCCTATATGCCCATGTGAGCAGGCGATGTGTGAACAACTTTCGGCTGTGGGGATTAAATTAATATAAATCAGCTGCCTGATTCATCTTTCTCTACCCATACTGGCGGAATATGTGCGCCGGCATTCAACCGAATGCTTTGACCCGTCATCGAACGAGCCGATAAAATATAATCCAGCGCTTGGCATACTTCCTCTGGAGAGCTCACCCGTTGCAGGGGCGTATGGGCTGCAATCCGTGCAAATTCTGCCTCGCCATCTTCTTCGCCCGGCAAGGTGGCACCGGGGGCAATGGCGTTGATGCGGATGCCGGGTGCCAGCTCGCGCGCCAATGCTTCGGTCAGATGGTGCAGGGTGGCTTTGCTAAGGCTATAGGTTAAATAGCCGCTCGACAGGCTCCATCCCGTCATGCCATCGGTAATGTTGATAATGTTACACTCGCCTTGCTCGGTTGCCGCAAGCGCTGCAAAATCCTGAATCAATTTCAACGATGCCCATACATGCAGATTCATATGTTTGTCGTAATCAGCGCGTTGCATATTCTGCAGATTATCTTTGCGGAAGCGCCCCGCATTATTGATAAGCAAAGTCAGCCCGCCCAAAACGTTCGCAGCCGATTCAACCACGGATGCCTGTGCATCTTCGTCCTGCAGGTCAGCCTGCACCAATACAGCTTTCTGTCCCAAAGCTTCGATTGCCTGTTTCAGGCTTTCTGCTTCGTTTGCAGAGTGATGATAATGGATTGCGATGTTCCAGCCTTGCTGTGCCAGATGCAAAGCCATGGCGCGCCCCACACGTTTTGCTGCTCCGGTAATTAGCGCATTGCGCATATTTTATATCTCCACGTTGTCATATCTCACTCTAGGCCATATAGTGACGGCTCAGTGAAAACCAAATAGTAATGGCATGGAACATCATACCCCACTCGCAGAAATATTGATATTGATCGTTGCGGCCGTGGGTGTGGTGGCGCTGTTTCGCTCATTTCGACTTAGCCCAGTACTTGGGTATCTGGTAGCAGGTGCACTGATTGGCCCGCACGGAATTGGCTGGATTCACGACGTCTCCACCACGCAAGGCATTGCCGAGCTGGGTGTAGTCTTTTTGCTCTTTATGATCGGGATGGAATTGTCGTGGGCACGCCTGAAGGCCATGCGTACCATGGTGTTTGGGTTTGGTACCGCGCAGGTGTTTTTTACCTCGGCGGTTATAGGCGGTGTAATGCTGCTGTTTGGCATGGATTTGACAGCAGTGGTGATTGTGGGGGGTGGCCTTGCCCTTTCTTCTACTGCGCTGGTATTGCAGGTGATAGAGGAGACCGGCGAGAAGGGGTCACAGGTAGGCCGGTTAGCATTATCTATCCTTTTGCTTCAGGATTTGGCGGTGATGCCCTTGTTGGTGCTGATGCCTCTGTTGGCGGCAGGTGAAATTGGCAATATCGGCTTTGCCTTAATCGAAGCTTCCATTCGTGCAGCCGTGGCGATGGTACTGATTTTCAGCCTTGGCCGGCTGATTCTTCGCCCCATTTTCCGTTTCATCGCATCGTTGCAAAATGAAGAATTATTCGCCGCCACCACCTTACTGATAGTGCTGGGCACATCGTGGTTGACCGAGACGGCAGGGCTTTCCATGGCGCTTGGTGCTTTCATGGCCGGGCTTCTGGTGGCAGAAACCGAATTCCATCATCAGGTGGAAGCCGATGTTAAGCCTTATAAAGGCCTGCTGTTAGGTTTATTCTTCATGACGGTGGGTATGGCGGTTGATCTGAGCCTGTTGATTGAGATGTGGCATTTGATTTTGCTGGCCTCGCTGGTGCTCATTCTTACCAAATTCCTCATCATCCATGCGCTTTTGCGCATGTTCAAATTCGGTAGCTGTGCCTCGGTGCACACGGCCTTGCTGCTGGCGCAGGGGGGCGAGTTTGGCTTCATTTTGTTCACGCTGGCGGGTGAAATGGAGATTTTCTCTCAGCATTTGACGCAGGTGCTGTTGGTCATTGTCAGCGTTACCATGGCACTGACTCCGCTGCTTTCGTTGCTTGGACAACGTTTGGCAGCGCGCATTCGCTCTACGCCTGATGTTGGGCCAGATTCGGTGAAGCAGGAAACACTCGATCTGGAAGACCATGTGATTGTGGCAGGTTATGGCCGCATGGGTAAAATGGTAACTGAGATTTTGCAGACCGAGGAAATACCGTTCATCGCGTTGGAGTTTAACCCGGCGGAAGTAACCGATGGGCGCCAGCATAATGCGCCCGTTTATTACGGCGATGCCACCCGTATGGAAGTGTTGGAAGCGGTTGGTATCAAGCGCGCGCGTGCCGCGATTGTGACGTTCAAAAATGAGCGCATGGCTACGCAGGTGGTAAAAGCGCTACGCAAAGATTATCCTTATTTGCCAATTATTGTCCGCGTGAATGACTTGCGTCAGGCCAAAGACATCAAGGAAATAGGCGCGAATGTAGCGGTGCCGGAAATTTTTGAAGGCAGCTTGCAAATAGCCGGTGCGCTGCTGCGCGAACTGGGTGTGCCAGAGCATGAAATTCAACGCGTTACCACCGTCTTCCGCAAAGAAGATTACAGCCTTAAACCCGACGAAGAAGGCGCTGCTTAAGCAGTTTACTTTTCGCAAGACCGCTGCTAGTGTCACGCCACTTTCTCACATGTGAATCAGCGGGGCTTTTATGAAACTGATTGCAGCCAACAGTAACCAGCCGCTAGCAAAAGCTATGTCGGATTATCTGCATGTGCCATTGGCCGATGCCAGCATTCGTCGTTTTTCCGACTCGGAAGTGTTCGTAGAAATCAAAGAAAATGTGCGTGGACAGGACGTGTTTCTGATTCAATCCACCTCTTATCCCGCTAATGATCACATCATAGAATTACTGGTCACGCTAGACGCGCTCAAACGCGCTTCTGCGCGCCGCGTGACTGCGGTTATGCCTTATTACGGCTATGCCCGTCAGGATCGTAAGCCTGGCCCCCGCACACCAATCACCGCGAAATTGATTGCCAATCTGATTACCTCTGCCGGTGCCGACCGTGTGTTGACGGTAGACTTGCACGCTGGTCAGATTCAGGGCTTTTTCGATATTCCGCTTGATCACCTTTATGCGCGTCCTGCGATAAAGGCAGACATTCGCAATAATTACGAAGACCCCAATGAGTTGGTGGTGGTATCGCCGGATGTAGGCGGCGTGGTACGTGCACGCGCACTGGCCAACCGTCTGGATGCAGATTTGGCCATCGTCGATAAGCGCCGCGAACGCGCAGGCGAATCTGAGGTGATGCATATTATTGGTGAAATCGAAAACCGCCATTGTATCCTCTTTGACGATATCGTGGATTCAGGCGGTACGTTGTGTAATGCCGCCGATAAACTACTACAACAGGGTGCGTTGTCCGTTTCGGCGTATGTAACCCACGGCGTGTTGTCAGGCAATGCGGTGGAGCGCATTGATAATTCGCAACTCGACTCGCTGGTGATATGCGACACGATCGCCCCAACCGATGCGGTAAAAAATAGCAGCAAAATCAGGGTGATAAGTGTGGCTCCACTGTTGGCAGAGGCAATTCGCCGCATCAGTGAAGAAACATCCGTGTCCAGCCTGTTCGATTAATAGGCAAAAGAGCCTGTTAGAAGGCTTGACTATTGAAAAAACCCGCTTTATAAATGCGCGCCTTATTTCGGCCTTGATTTGGTGCGATAGTTTTTGATGGAGAATAATAATGGAAGCTGCATACACATTTGACGCAGAACTGCGCGAGTCCCACGGCAAGGGGTCTGCTCGTGCGTTGCGCCGGGAGAAAAAAGTACCGGCAATTATTTACAATAAAGATATGGAACCGGTATCGGTGTCGATGGATCGCGATAAGCTGACCCACGCGTATTTCCGCGGTGGTTTCACCAGTAAAGTGGTGGAAATCAAAGCAGGTAAAGACACCTACCACGCGCTGCCACGTCAATTGCAGCTGCATCCGGTGACCGACATGATCGAGCATGCAGACTTCCTGCGCGTGACCGACAAATCGACCATCAACGTAAACATTCCTGTGAACGTGCTGAATGCAGACCGTTGTGTGGGCGTGAAGCGTGGTGGTTCGATCAACGTAGTGCGTCACACTGTTGAGCTGGTATGCAACGTTACCCGCATTCCAACATCGGTGGATGTGGATGTGAAAGACGCACATATCGGTGACTCGATTCACATTAGCGAAGTTGACCTGCCCGAAGGCGTAACCCCAACCATTACCGATCGTGATTTCACCATCGTAACGATTGCGGGTCGTCTGGCGAAAGCGAGCGAGCCATCTGCGGATGAAGCGGCTGTTGCTGAAGAGCCAGCTGAAGGCGCTGCGGCTGAAGGTGAAGCTGCCTAACACGTCTTAACGCGAAGGGGTGATGCCCATGCATATGGTGGTTGGACTAGGTAACCCTGGCGCCAAATATGCGGGTCATCGTCACAATATTGGCTTTCAACTCATCGATGGGTTGGCGGATGAGTATGCAGCATCCGCTTTCTCGGAGAAGTTTAGCAGCCATATTGCCGAATGTCGTATAGCGGGCGAGAAAGTGCTGCTGCTAAAGCCCCAAACCTACATGAATAATTCTGGCCGTGCGGTGCAGCAATTGCTGCAATTCTACAAAGCCAAGCCCGAACATGTGCTGGTTTTACATGACGAGCTTGACCTTGCGCCCGGCAAAATACGCATTAAGCAAGGCGGTGGCCATGGCGGCCATAACGGGTTGCGCGATATTGATGCGCAGATTGGCAAAAATTATTGGCGTCTACGTTTTGGTATCGGCCATCCAGGTCATAAAGATCAGGTCACCAGCTATGTGCTGAATGATTTCTCCAAGCAAGAGCAGGCTGAATTAGCGCCAGTGTGCGACGCTATCATTCGTCATTTCGCACTTTTTTATACAGACACACCAGAAAGCTTTATGAGCAAGATTGCGCTTGCATCTGGTGCGGATAAACCTACAACAGGCGCATAAGCAACAGGCGCAGAAAAGGATTCTAACATGGGTTTCAAATGTGGCATCGTCGGATTGCCGAATGTAGGTAAGTCTACTTTATTCAACGCGCTTTTGTCGCAAGTGCAGGCAGAGGCGGCCAATTACCCATTTTGTACGATTGAGCCCAATGTTGGCCGTGTGGCCGTGCCGGATGAGCGGCTGGATAATATCGCGCGGATTGGCAAATCTGCCGAGATAATCCCAACCTTTCTGGAGTTTGTTGATATTGCAGGCTTAGTGCGCGGCGCCAGCAAAGGCGAGGGGTTGGGCAACCAGTTCCTGTCGCATATCCGCGAGGTCGATGCGATTGTGTATGTGCTGCGTTGTTTTGAGGATGATGACATCACGCATGTGGAAGGCGATGTTGATCCTTTGCGCGATGCCGAGATTATCGAAACCGAGTTGGTGCTGGCCGATTTGGAAAGTCTGGAAAAACGTAAAGATGCGCTGGTGAAAAAAGTGCGCGGCAACGACAAAGAAGCCAAAGCGACCTTGACGCTGGTAGAGGATATTTTGCCAATATTGGCAGAAGGCAAGCCAGCGCGCGTGTATGAGGCTAAAGACCGCGAAGAGCAGCGCGCAGTGAAGCATCTGAACCTATTGACCTCCAAACCCGTTATGTATGTATGCAATGTCGAAGAAGACGCGGCGGCTAGCGGTAATGCATTGTCGGAGAAAGTGGCGTCATACGCGGCGGAGCAAAATGCGCAAGTTGTGGTTATCTCTGCGAAGATCGAGGCTGAAGTAGCCTCGCTTGATAGCGAAGAAGAGAAACAGGAATTTCTGGCAGAGCTGGGGCTGGAGAAAACCGGCCTGGCGCGTATCATTCAAACGGGCTATAGCCTGCTCGACTTGCTGACCTTCTTTACCGTCGGACCAAAAGAGGCGCGGGCATGGACTGTGCGCAGTAATGCCAGTGCACCAGAGGCGGCAGGGGTGATTCATACCGACTTTGAAAAAGGCTTTATTCGCGCCGAAACCATCGCCTATGACGACTTCATCGCCTGTAACGGCGAGCAAGGGGCAAAAGAGGCCGGAAAGTTGCGTCTGGAAGGTAAAGAGTATATAGTCTGCGATGGCGATATTTTTCATTTCCGATTTAATGTGTAGGGATGCAATCAGAACATAGAAAACCCAGATGGATCTCTTGGCTGCTTCTTGGCTTTCTTTTGTTGTTGATTATTCGCGCGTTAAGCGCAGAACCGACGCCCGATGCGCCGAGAGAAGCCCCGGCCTCACAGAAAACCACGAAAGAACCGCCCGCTTCGGTAGTTGAGAAGCCGAAGGAAAAAAACACTCCCACCATCCGTGATTATCCCGAAGTGCAAAAGCTGGTCGATATTGACCGTTGGCGTCGCACCATTAACCCGGCTGAAGCGGGAGAAATGCGTGTGGGTTCGCGCAAACAAGGCGACGGCGAATCGGCCGAGTGTGGCGATGATGTTATCGTTGATATTCGCGGTATTTTGCCGGATGGCAGTGCGGTAGAAATTCCGGAATTGCCCACCATGCCCGCCAGTTTCCGTTTGGGTGAGTCAACGCTGGATAAAAAATGGACGCAAATTGTGCTAGGCATGCGTGAAGGCGGCATCCGCGATGTATCGCTACCGCATTACATGATTGACCCGTCGGTAGAGCGCAAAGATGCGTTGCGCACCGTGCAGCTTTATGTGGAATTGGCGGATCGTTTGCCTGACCCATCTATTACCGAACCGGCAGCCATGAGCCAGACCCGCACAGAAGGCGGTGGCCAGACAGTGGCATGCGGGCAAACCGCAGAAGTGCGATTGACTATATGGCGCGAGGGAGAACCCTCAGACACGATTGAGGCTGAGTTGCAATTGGGAGCGCGTGAGCTGCTCTATGGCCTGGATAGGGCGATTGCCGGTATGCAAATGGACGAGAAGCGTAGTGTATTGATTCCGGCCAGCTATGCCGTGCGTGATGAAGGTAGCGCATTGGATGAAAAAATTCTCTCTCTGATACCGACAGGTCAAACAACTATTGTTGATGTTGAGCTTATCGGTTACACCGAGAATAAATCAACCGCTTCGACTCAATAAGGAATAGATTATGTCTTTGATTGCCAACCGCCTGAGCGCAGTGCAACCCTCACCTACTATGGCGATTACTGCGAAATCCGCAGAATTGAAAGCCGCAGGCCATGATGTAATTGGTCTGGCAGCAGGCGAGCCTGACTTTGATACGCCCGATCATATCAAGCAAGCAGCCAAAGATGCGATGGATCGTGGTCAAACCAAATATACCCCCGCCAGCGGTACCAAAGAGCTGAAAGAGGCCATCTGCGCAAAATTAAAGCGCGATAATGAGCTGAGTTATGAACCGGGTGAGATCATCGTAGGTAATGGTGCGAAACATGTGCTGTTTAACGCGCTGCTGGCTACTGTGAATCCCGGCGACGAAGTGCTGATTCCTGCGCCCTACTGGGTGTCTTACCCGGACATGGTACAGATTGCAGAGGGCACGCCAAAGATTATCACGTGCGGGGCAGAACACGGCTTTAAACTGCAGCCAGACGCGTTGGAAGCGGCCATTACCGAAAAAACCAAATGGCTTATCCTTAACTCGCCTTCCAACCCAACAGGCGCAGGCTATACGCGCGCAGAGATGGAAGCGTTGTGTGACGTGCTGAAGAAGCATCCGTATGTGTGGGTGATGGCAGACGATATCTATGAATATCTGGTATATGATGGGTTCGAGTTTGTAACCGCCGCCCAAGTGGCGCCCGAATTGAAAGAACGCACCTTGACGGTAAATGGTGTTTCTAAGGCCTATTCCATGACGGGATGGCGCATCGGTTATGGTGCGGGGCCAAAGTCGCTCATCAAAGCTATGAGCGACATGCAATCGCATAGTACGTCCAACCCTAGCTCGATTTCACAGGCTGCGACATTGGAAGCGCTTAATGGTGACCATAGCTTCCTTAAAGAATGGATTCCTGCGTTCAAACGTCGCCGTGATCTGATTGTAGGCCGTCTGAATGCCATAGAAGGCATCGAATGTCAGACGCCGCAGGGCGCGTTCTATGTGTTCCCGGATGCACGTGCATTGCTTGGCAAAACCACGCCAGCGGGCAAAACGCTCAATAGCGATATGGACCTGGCAGAATATCTGTTGGAAGATGCGTTAGTAGGGGTCGTTCCGGGCAGCGCGTTCGGTCTGGACGGTTTCTTCCGTATCTCCTACGCCACTTCGGATGATAATCTGACCAAAGCTGCAGACCGCCTGCAAGAAGCCATCACAAAATTATCGTAAGCCCTTTATCATTTATTAACGTTTAGGCGTTAATGATAATGCGATAAAAAAAGCCGGGTACAAAACCCGGCGTAGCATAACAGGGAGGCTACCCACCCGAAACACTAGATAATTCGGGTGGCTGGGCCCAAAAAGGGTCCAGGTCTCTGGCCGATGGGCCAGAGTCAAAAACGCAAAAATCCTCGCGAATCTGAAGGCGGCATATTATTAATTTTCATTAACTTTTCAAGGAAAAAACACGCTTATACGAATAAAACTTATAAGTCGTTGTTATTAAAAGTTATATTCCGCCAGTTTTCGTGTCAGAAAGCTTCTAAAGGCACCCACCCGGGTAGAATTCTTTAACTCTAATGGATAGACGAGGTAGGTGTCGATCAACGGCCCTTCCAGCGTATCAAGCACCTTACTGACATGCCGTCCACGATAGAGCAGATAGTCAGGTAAGGCGGCTATACCCATACCCTCTTTTACAGCTGTGCGCATGCCTTGCAAGCAGTTCATAGTAAGCGCTGGCTTCAGTTTCATCTTCTTAGTTTGCGGGTGATTAAACAGCCAGTTGATCTTAGGGAAGGGTGGCTGCGTGTTCGATTTAAACGCTATCAGCTTATGGTATTTCAATTCGTCGACATCCTTGGGAATCCCGTAAAGACGTAGATAATCATTCGATGCATAAATAGAATTACGCATGGTTACCAACGGCTTTTGAATCAGATCAGGGTTTTTGGACGGGTATAGGCGTATGGCGACATCGGCCTCGCGCATACTCAGATCCATTTCGCGGTCATCCAGCAGCAGCGTTATATTAATATCGGGGTAGAGCTCGTTAAATTCTTTAATGGCAGGGGTTAGCCAGATGGTACCAAAGGCAGATGGTGCCGTAATCGTGAAAGGCCCCTTAGGGCGTGCTGCGGTCTCTGCCAGTGTAGACTCGGCGGTCTGCAACTTGACGACCATTTCTGATACGGTTCGAAACAGGGTGTCGCCCTGCTCGGTTAGCACCAGCCCGCGTGCGTGGCGGTGAAACAGGGAAACGCCCAGCCGGCTCTCCAGCGAGGTGATTTGGCGGCTTACCGCAGATTGACTGAGGCTGAGAGCCTCACCTGCCTTGGTCAGACTTTTAGACTGTGCCACCGTATAAAAGGTACGCAATTTGTCCCAATCCATGCGTGCCTAACTCCCTTGTGTGGCTATAGATATACTGGTAACACAGGGGAAATTGCAAGCAGGCAAATAATACGGCCTGTGATGTGGCTATAGGTCTTCGTGCTCGGCGAGGAACTTTTCCGCTTCCAGTGCAGCCATGCAGCCCGTACCTGCAGCGGTCACAGCCTGACGGTAAATCTTGTCCTGCACGTCGCCGGCAGCAAACACACCCGGCACGCTGGTTTTGGTGCTGTCCGCTGCTGTTTTCAGATAGCGATCTTCATCCATATCCAGCGTATCCGCGAACAGCGAGGTGTTTGGGTCGTGACCGATAGCCACAAACGCACCATGCGCAGGGATTTCTTTGGTTTCGCCCGTTTTCACATTCTTCACGCGCACGCCGGTCAGGCCAGGCGGGTTATTTTCACCTAAGAATTCTTCCACCACACTGTCCCAGCACATTTCTACTTTGCTGTTCTTGAACAAGCGCTCTTGGCCAATTTTTTCGGCACGCAGCTCGTCGCGACGGTGAATTACGGTCACTTTCGAGGCAATATTCGCAAGGAAAAGCGCTTCTTCTACGGCGGTGTTGCCGCCGCCAATCACCACGACTTCTTTGTCCTTATAGAAGAACCCGTCGCAGGTGGCGCAGGCAGACACACCAAAATTCTGATATTTCTCTTCGCTCTCCAGCCCCAGCCAACGTGCTGACGCGCCGGTGGCGATAATCAGTGTTTTGCCTTCATACAAATCACCAGAGTCGCCTTTAGCCACAAAAGGACGTTTGCTGAGATCTACATCCACAATATA
>PBPD01000105.1 GCA_002725445.1 Rickettsiales bacterium | reverse complement strand
GCTGTCATCATATTGTCATAGTGTTGCGCTATAGCTGCTAGCTATGGCTTATGATGGAACATTACGCACTGACCCCAAACAGCAGAAAGCGCTGGACGCGTTACAGAATTTTTCTGTGCCGAGTCCGGACGCATTGCTAGCCGCGCGTAAAGCGCTGGCAGATAAGGTGAAAGAAATCGCCGCGCGCTATGGGTTCGATGCGCAAAGCTTTGGCGAAAAACTGGCGAGCGTGGAAGACCCACCGCGCGAGCATATTCCTTATTCGCCCGCGCTGGTGAGGGCGTGGATGGGTGGCGCAGTGGTGCCCTCAATGCAGGCGGTGGATGCGATGGGCGCATTGATAGATGACGAAACGGAAGAAGCGCAGCTGCATGCGCTGCACGAAGCAGCCGATTTTAACTGGCAGCGTGGCAAACGTAGCTATTATGAGTTGTTGTCGCAGGCCTGCCTGCCAGGGCAAAACGGGCGCGGCCTCCCACAATTTGTGGCCGAGCAGGCTGATCCTCCTTTGAATAAAGGCAATGTAGGGCATTATTTGCGTCAGCATGCGCAGGTGCCCGATGAGGCTATTGCCTGTGTGAGCCAGGCATTGCAAACAGCGGGTGTAGAACGTGAAAAAGCCGAAGAAATAGCGAGCCGGTATCATGCATTTAATGCACTGGGCAAAGAAAAAGCACTGAAAGTAAGCCATAATGAAATGAGCTACTGGTGTGTGCAGGCAAAGCACGCCTTAAAAATGAATCTTGATGAATTATCAGAGGTGTTAGAGGGGCACGACGTCTATACGCAACAGGGTGATGCCATTAGTGTGCCTTATTTATGCAATATGCTGGCTAACCGCACCATGTTTGATCATCAGTTTGTGCACACGCTGGACGTGTTGCTGCAACAGGCGGGGCATGCTGAGATGGCCCATGGGTCTGCGTTGTTTGACCAATGCCTCAAACAACATGCCGAGCATGAGTGGCAGGCGGCGATGGAAAAAAATGATTTGGGTATGGCGCTTAAAGCGTGTCGTAGCCGTATGGGATTAACTGGGCCTGCCTTGCTAGGACTACTGGATACAGGACATAAATCGCCAGTGAGCCTGCATAATTGGGAGGATGGTTGTAAACACATACCTGACGCGCAGGTGATAGCCCGCTATATTGCGTTGATGCATGCGTGGGAAAAAAGCGAAACTACGGCCGCAGGCACGGCACATGCAATGGGAGCAGAGCCGTGGTTTGATAGTGACAAAGCGGCCACCTTGACGCGTATGTTACGTGAGGTGGTGGCACGTAAGGACGGTGCTCGCGTGGCACCGTCGGACGCCGAAGTGCCTCAAACCACTATTGATGCGGCGACTGCCCGCTATGACGGTGTGGTGTTTGATCGCCAGCAAAGCAGGCTGCCGATGTACGCAGCGTAATAAGATTACGCTTATTATTCACATAACTGTCATACTTTTTGCGATGCAATATGCTAAACCCGTGATGCACGAGGGAAAATGGAAGCATGGCGCGTATCAGCACAAAATTATGCGTGGAAATGCCAGATGGCAATGCAGGCTATGAGCCGCTATGCCGCATGATATCGCAATGGGTGGCGCACACGGCCAATGCTGCGCCAGCAAGCATCCAGTTTGACGAAATAGACCATTATTACCATTCTGCTTCTCCCGACATTATTATTAAAGAACGCCAGTATCGCCATGATGGCAATGCGGCCATGCCGCCATGGTTGGCACCTGGCATGCGCCAGAATATGCAATTGCTGGCGCGCAAAGACAGAAATGGCGAAGGCTATGTGATGCGTGAAGACGGCACGCCGCGCTTGTTTGGTGCGCTGATTATGCAGCGGCGCGAAATGCTGGACGGTGACAATGCCCAGCTGAATAATGCAGGGCATAATCAGGTGTTGCATTGCCTGACGCGTGAAGAGGCCGATGGGGTGAGCCATATTCTGGCCGATGGTTTGCCGTTTGATATCACGGTGGAAAAAACACGCGCGCAAATATTCAGCGGCAAGGGCTGGCATGTAAATATAGACCGGCTGAGCGACAGACATCGCCCGGGTGCCGAAGGAGAACTTTACATAGAGCTGCAACAGGATGTGCCCGACACGCTGGATGCCTCGCAGCGTAAACATTATGTGGGCCAGCAGGAGCAATTATTGAAATCGATGGCTGATACATTGCAAGAGCGTTGCCCAGCCATATCTATCAGCCATGAGCCGCGCTCTTACCGTGATATTGCCAGAGAGCGTGCCCAGCACGCACCGGTGATTAAAGCGCAGTCAGGCAGCTGGTTGCGTATGGCGACGCGCCGCCAGATCGATTCGCTCAAACAAACGCCAAACGTGGTTGCGCCGCGTAAAATCCTTGATTTGGGGGCGCATGCCGAACGCGATGCGTTTTTGGTCAGTAGCGGGCAGGTGGATATATATGTGAAAGGGCATTTTGTGCGCAGTGTACAGGCCGGAGAAGTGTTTGGCGATATTGGGCCGATGGCGGGCGAAATGGGCATGGTGAAATTGCATAATGAAACTTTGCGCTTTGGGTCTGCCTACGCCACGCCAGGCACAACGGTAGTGCCTATCTCGCGCGAGATGCTGCGTTCGATGTGTCAGAACGGCCAGCTGAATGGCTATGTAGATCTGGTGCGCGAACGGGTGAAGGCATGGAAGTCTGCACTCAGTCCTGATCAGGCGTCGGCCGTGGCGGTATAAAAATACACCTGACACAAAAGCATCGCTGAAGGCGCAAGCAGGCTTGCGCAAGCCCGCAAAGCGTGCTACATCCCGATATATGGCTACAATTGGAACACGCATTCATACATTTCTGCATGGCAACCTGGTGGGGCGCGATGAGTTTGGTAATAGATATTACGAAGAAAAACGCATCCCCAAAAACCGCCGCCGCAAGCGCTGGGTGATTTATAAAGGCGTAGCAGAGCCGACCAAAGTGCCTGCGCACTGGCATGGCTGGCTGCATTATACCCATAATAAAGCGCCGGTGGAAGGCGCGCCCGTACGCCAACATGCATGGCAGAAAGAGCATGTGCCAAACCTTACAGGCACCGCGGGACGCTACTTGCCCAAAGGCCATGTGCTCAACACGGGTGAGCGTGCCAAAACCACCGCCGATTACACGGCGTGGAAGCCTGAATAAGCCCTTTCTTTTGTGCAGATAGCCTGCAATTGCGCGCAATCGTGATGAGCTGCGCGAATCAGCTTATTTTTCTTTTGGTGATTTCTATGACGCGCGCTATAACAGGCGCATCAAACCATGGAGGATAGTGTGTCGGGTAAGGCATCGTCGAAAAATTTACTGGAAACCGTAATGGGCGCTGTAGTGATTGCTGTAGCTGCCGGTTTTCTGGTGTTCGCTTACGAAAAAAGCAATATGGCCTCGGTTGAAGGCTACACAGTTAACGCGCGTTTTGGTGATATCACTGGTGTGAGCGCTGGCAGTGATGTGCGCATTGGTGGCGTGAAAGTCGGCGCGATCGAAGAGATCAAGCTGGACCCTGAAACCTATACAGCCAATGTGGTAATGCGCGTGAAAGAGAAATTGTCGCTGCCGAAAGATTCGTCAGTCTCGGTGGTATCCAGTGGCTTGCTGGGCGATAAATATATCCGTATCGAACCCGGTGCCGAAGAAACGATGCTGGAAGAGGGCGACACGATCGAATACACCCAGTCATCCATCAGCTTCGAAGATCTGATTGGCCGCTATGTATTTAGCGGTGGTGGTGTCGATAGCGGCAGCAGTGATGCATCGCCAAGCGGTTCCGAAGACGACGATACACCTGATAATCCAGCTAGTTTAGGGCTCTAAGCCATGCGCCGTCTGGCGGGTGTGGTGTTGATGATGGCATTGGCATGGCCAATGACCTCCAACGCGGTGCTGGCACCCGGCATCAAAGGCGTGAAACTGCAGGGGCTGAACAAAGTGACGGCCAAAGTGTCGCAGCTGGAAGCGCCTGTGGGCACAATAATGCGGTTTGGTAATCTGGAGATTGTGGCGCGCGAATGCTGGACAGCGCCGCCAGACAAACGCCCCGAACATGCCGCGCTTTTGGAAATTACCGAGAATGTGCCAGGTGAAGCGCCCAAGCGTGCGTTTGCCGGCTGGATGTTTGCGTCTTCGCCCGCTATCTCGGCGCTGGAGCATGCGGTCTATGATATTACGGTGCTGGAATGCCAGAATGCGCAGGCTGAGGCAGAGGCCTTTATGCCCAGCCCGGATGCGCCAGACGCTAAGTCGCAATGACCGGGCTGAACAAGGCCTTTAGCGCTTTCTTAACGGTTTTCCCTTATTTTGACGCCATAACGTCATAATTTCGTAACATGGCTATGCTATGGTACATACTAAGGAAATTTATAAAACCGGATTTTTACAATGGGTCAAACGACAACAGAAGAAGTAGTAACTACGCAAGCAACAGCGCCAACGGCAGCGTCACAAGCGCCTGCACCAGCGGCGCCTGCACCAGCGGCAGAGCCTGCCGCAGCACCTGCATCTGCACCGGCAACAGAGCCAGCCGCAGAGCAGGAAGGTAATTTCTTCAGTCGAATCTGGAACAGCGTGTCCGACTTTTTCACCAATAGCGAAGGGCAATTCCTGCGCAATGAAGAAGGCGAGTTGGCCTGGGGACGTGGCCTGCTGGTAGCAGCGGGTGGTTTTCTGGGACTACGCCTGATTGGTGGCATTGTGGGTGGTTTGTTTGGCGGTGGTGGCCCTGTGGGCGATGCCGTGAACACATTGCAACAGGATGCTGGCGCGAATTTACAGCAAGGGATTGTGAACGCAGGACGCGATGCGCTGGGTATGGGTGCTGACCCTGTGCCGGGCGAGCAAACTCCGCCCCCTACACCGGGTGGCCCAGCTGATGCTGGCCGTGGCGCCAGCCGCTAAAATATATGAGCTATAACTACACATTATCCCCTGACGAACGTGATCTGATGATCCGCATGGTCTATGCGGAATCGGGCAACGAGCCAGAAGTGGGGCAGGCAGCCGTTGCTGCGGTGATTATGAACCGCGTGAGCGATAGCCGTTGGCCGGATGATGTGAGTGGCGTGATCACGCAGCCATCGCAGTTTGAGCCGTGGGGCAGCGAAGCGGGGCGTGCACGCATGAACAGCCTGAATAACGACCCCGAAACCTACGCACGCATCGGTCAGATTGTGGATTCGGTGGTGGAGGGTAGTGTGCAGGACCCGACCGCCGGTGCCACGCATTTTGCCAACGCGCAGGTGGTGATATCGCGCTATAACGATGTGACCCCGTGGATGCGTGAGATGCAGGACAACGCGATCGATATTGGTCTGCATACTTTCTTTTATGAATATGACGATGCGCGCGCAGCTTCCGCACAGGAAGAGGCGCTGCACATTTTGTCAGCGGAATACGGCATTGACGGGCGAATCGACCCGCAATTGCTGGCTGAGCGTAATGGTGTGAGTCCGCGCACTGACTGGCGCGATGCCAGTGACGACGAACGCCGCGCTGAGTCTGAGCGTCGCCAAACAGCCCTGTTGAATGCAGGCATGCCTGAACCGTTTGTAGAAATGCTGGGCGGTCAGGATGGTGGTAATCTTATTCTCGGCTTTTTCTTCTTCGTGATTCT
>PBPD01000104.1 GCA_002725445.1 Rickettsiales bacterium | reverse complement strand
CATCGACAAAATTAGCCGGAAATCGAGTGTTTATCATATGCGAACCTTTGAGTCTGGACCTTAGTCTAGGGATATGATTGCCGTTATGACTTCTAAGACCGAGGCAGCATTGACTATTGGCCGTCTGGCTCAAAGTGTCGGGGTTGGAATCGATACCATCCGGTTTTACGAGCGCCGTGGACTGCTTCCAGAACCCAGGCGATCATCATCTGGATATCGTCTCTATCCGCATGAGACGAGCATTCGGTTGCATTTTATTCGCAAGGCAAAAACGCTTGGCTTTACCCTTGATGAGATTGGCTCGTTACTCGAACTTCAGGATGTCTGTGGCAAGAAATCTCAGGTGAAAGATCTGGTTCGTAAGAAACTCAGTCAAATCGATTCAAAGATTGACGATCTATCGCGAATCGGCAAAGTACTAAGAGAGCTTGACGATAAATGTACGGGATCCGGCGATGTGCGGGGTTGTCCAATCATTTCGGCATTAGCCTCTCCCGGTGCCGGTGCCGGGGTCGGTGAGGAGAGCGAGAGCGCGGAATGAACGAATCTATGACCAGCACACGTGATTCGATTGGCAGTATGAATCTGCCTGTTAGTGGCATGACGTGCGGTGCCTGTGCTACGCGACTACAGAAGGCGTTGTCCCGAGTCCCCGGCATTCATAGCGCTACCGTTAATTTCGCAACTGAGCGTGCCGATGTCGAATTGGACCCTGAAGCGATCGATGCGAAATCTATTGTGGGCGCGATCGCCAAAACGGGTTTTTCGGTGAGGGAAGAGAAATTTTCTTTCGGTATTAAAGGTATGACTTGCGGTGCATGTGTGCAAAGAATTGAAAAGGCGCTAATGCGGGTTCCTGGTGTCCTCGATGCGACCGTCAATCTTGTGCTCGAACGTGCCGAGGTCAGGGTCGTGTCTGGGAAGTCGAGCGCACGCGACCTGGGTAAGGTAGTCGAAAAGTCCGGCTTCGAGGCGGTAATGGACACGAAGCTGGATGATCGCACCACAGAGGAGTCAAATTCACGCTCCGTGGAGCAGGCGCAGTTGCGGCGCGACAGTTATTTGCTGATGATCTCTGGCGTGCTGACGTTCCCGTTGGTCTTTCAGATGATCTCGATGTTCCTCGGCTGGCCTTTCCATTTATCGACCTGGACTGAGTTGTTGCTGGCCACTCCCGTACAATTTGTTATCGGTGCGCGTTTCTATCGCGCAGCCGCTGGTGCAATCAGAGCGGGCTCCGGGAATATGGACGTTCTCATTGTTCTTGGTACCACAACTGCCTATCTCTACAGTCTTTATCTGATGATCAGTCTAGGTTCGGCAGCAACGGGGCAACTCTACTTTGAGGCCAGTGCCGTCATTATCTCGTTGGTTTTGTTCGGGAAGTTTCTAGAGGCACGGGCTAAGCGAAGCACCTCGGCTGCTATTCATGAGTTAATGAATTTGCGGCCACAGGTTGCCCATGTGTTACGCAACGATGTAGAGGTCGAGTTACCTGTTACGGAAGTGGAAGTCGGTGATTTAGTCATCGTCCGTCCCGGAGAACGAATACCGGTGGATGGTGAAGTTGTTGGCGGCGAGAGCGAAGTTGACGAATCCCTGATCACTGGAGAGAGCATGCCGGTCGAAAAATGCTCTGGAGATTTGGTCACCGGAGGCGCTATTAATGGGACGGGCCTCCTCAGAGTTCGGACCACGGCTGTTGGCGAGGATTCGACATTGTCGAAAATTATTCGACTTGTTGAGAATGCGCAAGCAGGCAAAGCTCCTGTACAACGATTGGTAGATCGAATCAGCGAAGTGTTCGTGCCAGTCGTGATTGTCCTCGCCTTGTTTAGCTTCGGCGGCTGGATGGTTGCCTCTGGGAGCCTCGAGCAATCGCTCATTGCGGCCGTGTCGGTGTTGGTAATCGCATGTCCGTGCGCGTTGGGCCTTGCTACGCCCACGGCAATCATGGTCGGTACTGGTGTTGCGGCCCGTTTCGGAATCCTTATAAAAGATGTCGAGTCTTTGGAGCGCGCGCATAAACTAGATGCAGTTATATTTGACAAGACTGGTACTCTAACCGAAGGCCATCCTGAGGTCGTTGGAACATGGGTGGTTTCCGGTAACGAAGCAAATCTCCTTCTCGCAGCAGCTTCATTGCAGCAGGGTAGCGAGCACCCTCTTGCTCATGCCGTTTTGCGTGCCGCTACCAAGGAAGCGCTTGACCTGAGTCCGGTTGACGAATTCCGTAGCCATACGGGACGCGGCATCTCCGGACTGATAGCCGGTAAACAGGTGTTGGTCGGCAATCAAGCCTTCATGACTGACCATGATCTTGAAGTGCCAGCAAGTGATAGCCCAGTGGAGAGCTGGGAAAATGAGGGTAAGACGGTTATCTGGGTTGCGCAATCTGGAGAGGTGCTGGGTGCTCTTGTACTAGCCGATACACTGCGCGCGGAGTCTGTTGCCGCAATACATGAGTTGAGAAGGCTTGGCGTTCGGACGCTCTTGATATCCGGAGACTCGGAACGGGTATCGCATGAAATTGGTCGCCAGGTGGGTGTCGACCTGGCGAAGGGTGGAGTCAAGCCTAGTGACAAAGCGCATGAGGTCGAGACACTCAAGGCAGACGGGTACTGCGTTGGCATGATTGGTGATGGAGTTAATGATGCGCCAGCATTGGCAGCGGCGGATGTCGGTATAGCCATAGGAACCGGTAGTGATGTGGCTATGGAAACAGCCAGCGTCACACTGATGCGACCCGACCCTAGCTTGGTTGCTGCTTCGATTTCAGTCAGTAAGGCAACCTGGAACAAGATACGCCAGAATTTATTTTGGGCATTTATCTATAACGTCATAGGTATTCCGCTGGCTGCAATTGGTTTTTTGAGTCCGACTCTTGCCGGCGCTGCAATGGCCATGAGTAGCGTCAGCGTAGTGACAAACTCTTTGTTTTTGAAGCGTTGGAAACCTTGATTATCGTAGCAACGAACTAGAGGAACATATTTATGGAACGTATTGAACTTAAGGTCGAGGGTATGACCTGTGGCGGGTGCGAAAGTAGTGTGCAAAAGGCATTGACCCAAAAAAATGGGATTACCACGGTGATAGCCGACTCCAAGAGTGGAGTCGTTACCATCGAGTTTGACTCAGAGGCGATCCAGCAACCAGAGATCTCCAGCGCAATTACCGAAGCGGGATTCGATGTTGTTTCGTGAAGATATCCCTAAGCGATTAAGGAATACTCAATTGGCCGAGTTGAAACTATCGGGTTTTATCAAAGCGTTAGCGCTAGTCTTGCTCTTCGGTGCATCACTTGGTGCGGGACGCGCGCACGGCAACCCAGATGTGTGGGTAACGGCAGAAGTTATTTTTCGGTTTGAGGATACCCGTGTAAGCGGGTTGACCTATGTTTGGCGGTTTGATGATTACTATAGTTCCCGCACTATCCAAACCTATGATAGCAACCAGGATGGAATCTTAGGGCGACAAGAAGTAGCGCGTCTGCGCGCTGATTCGTTCGATCCCTTGGCCCAGTTTGACTACTACGTGCATATCTGGGAAAACGGAGAGAAACGTCAAATTCCCGGTATCGAGGACTTCAACGCGAGTATTGAGAGCGCCAAACTGCTGTATCGATTTACGGTACCGCTGATTCCGCCAGCTGATCCGAGTACCAACCCGATTGCTGCAAGCCTATTTGACGACAACACAGTCTTAGACTTCCGTTTCTCAGAAACAGACTTCCTGTTGGTTGATGGATCGATGGGAAGTGACTGTAAGTTTCGCCTCGCGCCCGGCAAAGGTACACGCTCAAAACATACACAAATTATCACTCTAAATTGTGGAGGATAGATCATGAAATCTCTTAATTGTGTTCTTTCGCGAAATAAGATTGCTTACTCCTTTTGGACCTTGGTTGCGTGTATATTTTTGCTGGGCTTTGGCACAATTCCCGAAGCCTCAGCCCAAACATCCGTACCCGACGTTGAGATCGTCGATCAGGATGCCGGAGGTATCTTTGGGCAGTTCACGGAATCTATGATTAATTTTCAGAGGCAGGCTAACGCTCAGATCGCGACACATATGAACGCCATTGAGCAAGGCACAGATCTTGGCGCGTTGTTTCTGGCACTACTCATTGCTTTCACTTACGGCGTGATTCATGCCTTTGGACCTGGACACGGCAAATTTATAATTATCTCGTACTTTATGGGTCGAGAGGTTCGTGTCACGCGGGGGATTGTGATGGCGCTTCAGGTAGCAATCGTGCATGTGATCGCCGCTGTGGTAGTCGTTTGGTTGGCGGACATTGTGTTGAAAGCAGGTTTTGGGATCGGACTTGCTGAGGTGCCGGGGGTTCGTGCGGGAAGCTTTTTAATCATCGTTGGCATCGGCATCTATATGCTTTATCAGGCGATCCGTGGGTCGCTAGCGTCAGCCGGAGGGGATGCGGGTGGTCACGGGCATAGTCATGGTCATGGACACAGCCATGGACACGGCCACAGCCATGGGCACGGTGGTAACACGGAAGGAGGGATCCTAGCTCTTGCCGCTGGCATGGTTCCTTGCCCGGGCGCGGTGCTGATCATGTTGTACGCAGTTGCCAACGATATGATTTATCCCGGGTTTCTTTTGGTTGCCGCCATGTCGGCAGGCATTGGGCTGGCTATCTGTACGTTAGGCGTGGGCGCGATCCTCGCAAGGCAAACTGCCATACGAATGGTGGAGAGGTCTGGCGGGGCTGGGGGGGTTAATGCTCTCCGGCAAACCATGAATTACGGTGGCGCAATCTTCGTGACCCTAATCGGATTATTCTCGTTTCTTGCGTTCCTTGACGTGCCGTTGGGCTAGCGATTCGTATCGACCTGATACCTGTAAAGCCCAGCGTGTCGAATGATGGTTTCGCGTGGCAGCGTCGCGGTCACCCTGGTATTTCTGATTGCCAGAATTGGACGATCCAGCGCACGCAACGACGTAATGGCAGACGCCGATACTGCAATGCGAAACCCGACTCTTTGTCTTCGCGTGGGTAAGATTCGTGACGCGTCGTCAAATTGAGGCGTGGTTTGAATGGCTAAGAACCCCAACGCCGCACTATCTCCGGAAGATGGGCTACTTGAGGGAAATGAAAGCCCTAGGTGCTCGTCGGAATCGCTGTCTGGCTAGTTGGCAAATACACCTTGAGCGGAGCCAAGGCTCAATTCTCAAGGCTGCAAGACAATGTGAACAAAAACACAGGGCGCTGATTGTTGGCTCAGGGTTACTATTCGATATCCCGGTTCGTGAACTAAGCCGACTGTTTGATGAGGTAGTTCTACTCGATATTGTGCATTTGTGGAGAGTTCATCGAAGCGCCAGTCAACTGCCTAACGTCCGTCTAATACAACGGGACGTTACGGACATTGTTGAGCGGAGCTTCATGGCGGGTCGGAAACGAATTCCTGTGTCTGTCCCCCGAAGGCAGCTCAATTATCTTCTTGATGATGGATTCGATCTGGTAGTGTCAGCAAATATTCTTTCGCAGCTTCCGGTGTTGCCGAATGAGTACCTATCACGACGAATCCCATCTTTGGAAAAAGAGCAAACTTCTGCGTTTTCGAGAACTTTGGTAGAAAGTCATCTAGACTGGATAAGTTCGTTTCCAGGCGTAACCTGCTTAATTGCAGACCTTGAACGCTTGTATTGCAAAGAGAAAGAAATTGTTCGGCGGGAAGGATCGTTGTGGGGCGTTACTCTGCCGGGAGCAGGTGAGCAGTGGATCTGGGACTTGGCACCGCGACCAGAGATAGACTTCCAGCTTGATATCCGTCATAGGGTTATCGGTTACACAAATTTCCCCAAACAGGCCTGGCTTCAGCGAGACCGGCTACAGGCGGATTCGGCACTCGAAGTTCAAGCTCAAGTTGAGCAATAAGTTAGCTCGCGCCTATTAGATTTGATCCATTGCTAGTACAACTGTCATCGAATTAATCAAGTCAGTGCTTTCCCGTCGGGGTCAACAAGGCTATCCCGACACCATGCGCTACAAGACCATGCTGACTGATCTGTAGGAGAAACTCATAATGAGTCATAAAATTGCGACAATTCCGGGGGACGGAATTGGTGTTGAT
>PBPD01000103.1 GCA_002725445.1 Rickettsiales bacterium | reverse complement strand
GGCAAGCAGCTATCCAGCGTGCAAAGGAAGCGGCAAAAGCCAAGGGAGTACCTGACGCTAAAATTGATGAGGTGGCGCAGGAATTTGAGTCCGTCTTTCTGGGGCAAATGCTGCAGCATATGTTTGCCAATGTTGAGCAAAACGAGCTGACAGGCGGTGGCTATGCAGAGGATGTCTATAAATCGATGATGCTGGATGAATACGCCAAAATCATCTCGCGCACCGGCGGAATCGGTGTGGCGGACCACGTAAAACGCGAAATTCTGAAAATGCAGGAGGTCTATTAAAATGGCACAGGACATGATGGAAGACGAAGTGTTGCAGGAAGAAGAAATGCTGCAAGCACATGACAATGACGAAGCCGATTATGATGAGTATGACGATCATGGCGCGACGGATTTGTATATCGATGATGATAGCGACGTGGAAGCATTGCTGGACAAACCCGTGACGCGTCAGCCGAGTGAGTATCAACTCACCGCTGCGGAGCTGATCACGCTGACTGCACGTCTGGCGCAGGTGCTGGCTGCTGAGGTGGATCATCTGCAGGAGATGAAGGTTAGCAAAATTGCCGATTTGCAGAAAGAGAAGCAGCTGTTGGTGAATGCGCTGGAGTCGGTGCAAAAACAGATTGCACGCGAGCCTGCGGTTATTGAGGAAATGACCGATGAAGAACGCGATGATCTGGAACAAGTGATCAAAGTGTTCAACATGGTGAAAGAAGAAAACCACCGTCGCTTGCGCATGGCGCGCGATGTGAACCAACGTGTGGTGGAAACCATCAAACAAGTGGTGGCGGATTCTAATTCCAGCGGTGTCTATACCAGAGAAGGCGACACCGACCACGCCACAGCCGCGGAACTGTCGGTCACTCTAAACGAAAAAGTGTAACTGCAAGCTATAAGAAGGATAAGCGCAAATGACGCTGACGCTCGCTCTTAACAACGCCTTATCGGGTCTGAATGTGAACCAGACCCAGCTTTCGACGATATCGCAGAATATCGCGAATGCGAACACGCAGGGCTATACCCGTAAACAGGCAGACCAGAGTGCGGTCTATCTGGACGGTGTGGGCTCAGGTGTGCGCGTGGATGATATTTCGCGCAAAGTCGATAAATACCTGCAGGCCACCATACGCCGCGGTGAATCGGAAGTGGGATACAATGAAACCATTGATGATTATTATGAGCGTATCCAGATTTTCCTGGGCGAGCCGGGACAATCGAACTCAGTCGACGAGTTTGTAGAAGATTATTTCAATGCCTTGCAATCGCTGGCCGATAATCCGGAAAGTGTCGCGTTTCGTAATACGGCGGTGAATGCAGGGGTGACGCTGGCACGCGAAATATCGACGCTGGCAGAAGAGTTGGAAGGCTTGCGTTTTCAGGCCGATAAAGACCTGACGATTGCCGTTGATAACATCAATGTGAATCTGCAAAAACTGGATGATATAAATATCGCGATCAACCGCGCATTTGCCATTGGCAATCCGGTGTCGGGGTTGCATGACGAGCGCGATATTTTGCTGAATGAGTTGTCCGGCTATATGGATATCAATACGAATTTCACCAATTCGGGTGAGGTGCGTGTGTCGTTGAATAACGGTGTCGCGCTGCTGGATGATAATCTCTATCAGTTGAGTTATCGCGGTGCAGGTGCCGTTGAAAATCTGATTAATGATGGCCCGCTGACGGCTATGGAAGTGCGTGGCTATAATCGCGAGGGTGAGCCTGTGGGTGAGTCGCGTGTGATTATGACGTCGGCCGATACGCCTTCTGAGGTGATGACAACGTTGGATAGCGGTTCGCTACGGGCGTTGAAAGATTTGCGCGATGCTAACATTCCCGAGATTTTGTCCCAGCTGGATGAGCTGGCCGCGAAACTGCGTGACGAGGTGAATGCGATTCATAACGAAGGTGCGGGATATCCGGGAGCGAACGAGTTGACGGGTACACGCGCAGTGAATGTTGGTAGTGCCTATGACTGGGAAGGTGAAGTGCGCTTTGCGCTGTTGCAGGAAGACGGCACACCCGTGCCATCCCCTTATGCGGACGAGCTGCATACAGGCATACGTCCCCTCAATCTGGATTTGAGTTTTCTTGATTCGGGTGGCGGTGCTGGCACGCCTACCACGCAGTTGATTATTGATGAAATCAACAACCATTTTAACCCGCCTCCGATTAAAGCGGTGGTGAATAATTTGAATAACGTGCAGCTGGTGTCCACCAGCGATCGTATTCCAAACGGTGCGCCTCCTACTTTCAGCTTTGACTTTGATCTGGATAATATTTCCAACTTGCCGGCTGACTTCTTTGTGACCGATGTGCAGGTGTTGGATGATACGGCTGCAAACATTACCAGTGTGAGCGACACTTTGCCGAATTTCGCCATGGATCCGGCGAATAGTATCAACTTTACGGCTGGTTCCAATCGGATCACCATCAACACGACGGCGGCGCATGGCATGGCCGAAGGTGACTATATCTTTATTCCTGATCCGGGTGGTCTGCCTGCGAACTTTGTGCCGCAGAACGTACCATCGACCGATATTTTCGGCACCTACCACCAGATCAAGGATGTGTCCCCGCAGGGCATTACGATTGATATTGCCACGAATGCTGGTGCGGGGGGTACGCAAAACGTGGTGAATGGCGAGGTAGACCCTCCCTATGATGAAATCGAAGCAGGCGCAAAACGCCGTACACGTGATGCAGGGCAGGTGACACTTGATTTAAGCGCTAACTCAAGCTCGACTTATTATGACATCGAGGTTGAGGTAGGGGTGTATGATAATGACGGTAATATCGAAACCGCTACCATCACCTATCGCGTGAATAACAATCAAGGCAGCATGCTGAACCAGCGCATCAACAACAGCGCGGTTTCGGGTAATGCGGAGCGTGTGTTCCCGGGCACTTCGCAGGATACAGTAAGTGCCATCATGGTGGACGAGAACGGTCAGGAACTGCCAAAAAATGCTAACGGTGACTACCTACCGATTGAAGGCTATCTGAAACTGGTGACGACTGACCCAGAACATTCGATTGCTATCGATAGCATGGATAGTCAGCACAAAGGTAAAGTGAATGTGGAGCCGCGCGAAGAGGGAACAAATCGTAGCTTCTCGCATTATTTTGAGTTGAACAACTATTTCGAGAGTAACGCCCCTACCAACACCGGTGACACCGTGGCCGACAGTGCGATTAACATGGCAGTGGAAGAGCGTTTGCGTAATAACGTTAATCTGGTGTCGACGGGTAATCTTATCATGTCGAACCAGCCAGCGGATCCGGATGCGCCGCGTAGATATACGTATGAATTGACCTCAGGCGACACGTCTGTGATTCAGCGTTTGGCCGGACTGGGTGTGAGTAATGTCGATTTCGATGCGGCGGGTGGATTGGCAGATTCCAGTCAGACCTTCAACGGCTATGTGGGTGAATTGCTGGCCTATAGCGCAAGTAATGCAGCCGCAGCCACCAACACGCTGGAGTCCAGCCAGATTCTGCAGGAAGGTTTCCTGAATCGTAACGACGCAATCAGTGGCGTGAATCTGGATGAAGAACTCGCCAATACTATTATTTATCAGAATGCTTATACGGCATCGGCCCGCGTTATTACCGTAACAGACGAACTGTTCGACGCGTTGCTCGGCGCAGTAAATTAAGAGAGGTAAGCTATGGCTATTAACAGAATCAGCACGTTTGCAGTATTTCAAAATACATTGAGCGATGTGAACCAGACCCAAAGCCGACTGTTCCGCACACAGGATCAGATTTCGAGCGGGGTCAAGGCGCGTGACTTCGAGGGTATTTCGAGCAAGACCGAGCAATTTGTGGATCTGGAAGCGCGTGTGGGCAAGGCCAAGCTCTATCAGGAGCAAAATTCGCAGGTGAAGGCGCGGCTGGAAACCACCAATGTGGCGCTGGATCAGATTATCCAGCTGACCGACGAGATCGAGGATTTGATGGTGCTGCGACGCAATGGTGCGATGGCAGACAATATCAACTTCGAGCAGCAGCTGACCGACAAGCGCGATTCGCTGATTGGTGAGTTAAACAGTACGTTTGAAGGCCGCTTCATCTTTGGGGGCACGCGTACTAATGTGGCGCCTGTGAGTCAGGAAATTCCAGCCAATGTGGAGCTGGGGGTGCCGGATAACGGCTATTATCAGGGTACGGATGAGAATGTGACCGTGCGTGCGCAGGATAATGTGGAAATTGAATATAATGTGCGTGCCGACGCACAAGGATTCCAGAAGCTGTTTGCCTCTATCAATACGGCGTTGCATGCCCACAGAGAGGGCGAAGAAAACTTTATGGCGGATGCTGTGGATATGGTGCAGGAGGCCAACCGGGACATAATCTCGGTGCAGGCAACCGTCAATTCGACGATTGTGAATCTGGATCAGATTAACGAGCGGCATCAGGCGCTGGAATTATACTGGCGGGGTGTGACCGAAACCATCGCCAAAACCGATGTGCTGGCCGCCTCTACACAGGTAGCGGTAGACCAGGCAGTTCTGCAGGCATCTTTCCAGGTGTTCTCGCAGGTTAACCAGCTGCGTTTGTCGGATTATCTGAACTAAAGATAAAGGATAATCGCAGTAAAAATGTGGGGTTTCGCGGCTTGCATGTCGCGCCGGAAGGGGCTAAACTCAAAGCTCACCTCTGGTTTGGGATCACACGGATAATATACGTATGACAAGCAAGGAGGTGAGTTATGAATGAGCAGGAGTATCAAATGACAGGCAGCGGACAAGCTGTTGTGCCACCGCAGGCAAGCATTATGAATGAAGATACTGCAGATCAAGAGCAGATTGAGAGCCGCTTTGGCAAGATTATGGTGTATCGTAAAAACCCTATCGTATTTCCGAACGGGTTGCTCGGCATGCCTGATAAAATGCAGTTTTGCCTGACCAGTATGCCGAGTGAAAAACTGGCGCGCTTCAAATTGCTGCAATCGCTGGAAGATGATAGCCTGTCTTTCATTACCATGCCGCTGGATCCTGAGAATCCCATTATTGAACAGAAAGACATTGATGCGGGCTGTAAAGACCTGAGCATTGACCCGAAAAATCTGGCCATGTTGCTGATTGTGTCAGTGCACCGCACGCCGGAAGCCATCCGTTTGTCGGTGAATGCACGTGCGCCATTATTTATGGATGTGACGCGCCGTGTGGCAACCCAGTATGTTTTCCACAACAATAAATACGATATCCAACATCCGATCACGGCGTAAGCGGCGGTGATTTGGAGCGCTTAACTTCTTGAAAGGACGCACATGACGAATGTCAATGGCACCTCCCACGTTGAGCCGCTAGGCGGCAATGGCAATGAAGATCTGAATCAGGCACGTCAGCTTTATGCGCAGGCGGCGCAATACCTGCAGCAAAACCAGCTGCAGGAAGCCGCTAATCTCTGCCAGCATATTTTGCAAACCCATGAAAGCTTTGCGCCGGCCTATTATTTGATGGCCGAATTGTTCATGCGTACGCAGAATCATGAGAAAGCACTTAAGTTTAATGATCTGGCGCTGAAGTTTGCTCCGAAAGAATTTGAATATCTGTTCCAGCGCGGTAAGGTGCTGTTTGTGCTGCGCCGCTGGGATGACGCGGAGGAAGCGTTTTTGAAAGCGCTGAAGAAAAATCCGAAGAACGTTATTACGGCGATGCTGCTGGGCGATGTGTATGCGCAGCAGGGAGATTATGACAAAGCAAGCCGTCAGTTTGATAAGGCGCTGAAGATTAAAGCCATTCCGGAGATTTTCGAGCATAAGGGCTTGTGCCTTCAGCAAAAGGGTGATCTGGCCGAAGCGCGCAAATGCTTTGAGAAAGTGCGCAGCATGAACCCCAATCACGGGCTGGTCTACATGCATTTGGGCAAGGTCGCGATTCAGGAAGGCAACATGGAAGAAGGCGAGGAGCTGATCCGTGAGGCGGCACAGCGCGCGCCGCAATCCTATGAGGCGCTTGGGCTGTTGGCTGGTTTCCAGTTTAGTCACGGCGAAGAAGAGCAGGCATTGGCTACGGCCAAACGTGCCACACAGACGAATCCCTATAATGTGCATATCAACATGATGCTGTCGCGTATTATGACGCATATCGGCTATCTGCAGGATGCGGAAACCGTGCTGCGCCATGTGTTGCAGCTGGATCCGGATAATTTGCAGGCGATGGTGTCGCTGGTGTATCTGTTGAACCCGCTGGGCAAACATGACGAGGCGCTGGAGCTGATTGCCAAAGCCAAGGAAGGTGCGCCGGAGAATGAGTCGCTGGTGTATCTGGAAAAAGCGATGAAGGGCGAAACCGTCGATGTGGCGCCAGAAAAATATGTATCGCAATTGTTCGATGGCTATGCCGAGCAGTTCGACCTGCACTTGCAGGAGAAGCTGGGCTACAACACGCCGAGTGTGTTGGCATCGCGTGTGCGTGAAGCCTTGTCGCAAGCCGGCGAAGAACGTACCGATCTCAGCCTACTGGATTTGGGTTGTGGTACGGGTCTGGGTGCCGAGGCGCTGAAAGACGCAACGCAGATGCGTGTGGGGGTAGACCTGTCGGAAAAAATGGTCGCCAAGGCGCAGGCCAAAGGCGTGTATGACGAAGTATATGTAGATGAGCTGGTGCGTTATATGCGTGCCGATGAGCGCCAGTATGATCTGGTTATCTGCGTCGATACGCTGGTATATATCGGTAAGCTGGATGAGTTGTTTGCCGAAGCCGCCCAATGCACCGTGCCAAACGGATTATTCTCGGTGTCGGTGGAGAATGGCGACGATGTGGACGAGTTTGTGCTGCGTGCGTCGGGACGTTACGCGCATAATGCCGCTTATATTGCCAAGCTGGGTGAAGCAAACGGGTTTGAGGTGATCGACGCCCATGCCACCGTACTGCGTAAAGAAGCCGGCAAAGACATGATGGGTAATATCATTACACTGCGCAAAAGCGCTTAACGTAAGCGGGGGTAGGCGATGAGTGCATATCCATTAGAGCGCGCTGCATTTCTGGAACAATTCAGCTGCCTGGGCGATAAGTGTGAAGACACATGTTGCAAAGGCTGGGGCATGCAATTGACGGAAGAAACCGTCAATAAATATAAACAAGACGCGCCTGAATTGCTGGATGCTGTGAGCAGCGGCGAGGCCGACTACATCATGAAGCGCGATGACAAGACCGACTATTGCATCAAGTATGACAATGGCTGGTGCGGCATTCATGGTGCGTATGGCACAGACTATCTGGGCGATGCTTGCCACTTCTTTCCGCGGGTGACGCGTAAGGTGGGGGACACACACACCATGACGGCTAGCCTGTCATGCCCCGAAGTGGTGCGACTGGCTGTGATGCAGCCCGGGGCCTTTGTGCGCCAGCAAGGCATGACCGACCGGCTGCCGCATTCCCTCAAAGATTATAGCCGTGAGGCGCTGAGCGATGAGCAGGTGCTGGCGGTGAATCAGGCCTTTATTGACGCGGTGAATGACGAGCAGGTGAGCCCTGCGCGCAGTATTGCTCGTTTGTTTGTAAGTGTTGAGTCGATGCAGCGCGTGAGCGAAGACAGCTGGGCCATGGCCGCTGGTTATTACATGAAAAATGCCGATAGCAGCCTGCCAAATGCAGAAGGCAATGCGGCCGATCCGTTTAACCTGCTGAATGCATTGCAAGGGCTGATTGGCGCGTCGAAACGCACCGCCCGCCCGCGGCTGGATGAAACGCTGGCCGATATGGAAACAGCCTTGCAGGTGAAGCTGAACTGGGAAAATCTGAGCATTCAGACCAGTGAAGGTTCGCTGGAGGCCTATCAGGCGATGGAAAAAGAATGGCGTAAAAGCTGGGGCAATGTGTTTGCGCCGGTGTTGCGTCGCTGGATTCAGGCGCAATTGTCCGTAGCGCTGTTTCCGTTTGCGGGCTTTGGCGATAATGTGCAGGATCGGGTGAGTATTCTGGGTGTGCGTTTTGCCACGTTGCAATTGGCGCTGATGTCTGCCTGTAGCGTCAATGACGGGATTATCGACGACGCGCAAGTGGTGCGCATTATTCAAAGCCTGTCCCGCTTTCTGGATCATTTGGCCGACCCAACACTCTCCATGCAAATTTATACCGAAACAGGCTGGGTGCGGCTGGCGCGCCTGCGTAGTGTGATGGGCGATTATTAGTCCGATAAAGTGTTTTGTTTCAGGTGGCTATCCG
>PBPD01000102.1 GCA_002725445.1 Rickettsiales bacterium | reverse complement strand
TGCTATAGTAGCATAGCATGCAAACAGTAAGGATTATTTTGTGACGAATTCCGCTTTATCGGCTTTATGGCAGCGCGGCTGTGACCTGCTCGGCACAGAGCATGCTATGATGGGCGGCGCCATGAGCTGGGTGAGCGAGCGTAATCTGGTGTCGGCTCTGTCTAATGCCGGTGCGTTTGGCGTGATTGCGGCCAGCTCAATGCCACCGCATTTGCTGGACGAAGAAATTAAAGCCACGCAGGCCATGACGGATAAGCCATTTGGCGTGAATCTGATATTGATGCATCCGCAACTGGATGAGTTGATAGATGTGTGTACGGCCAATGCGGTATCGCATGTGGTATTGGCGGGCGGCATTCCGCGCTCGGTAACGGTGGCGAAAATAAAACAAGGCGGTGCGAAGGTGCTGGGCTTTGCGCCTACAGTCGCCATTGGTAAGAAGCTGATTAAGATGGGTGTGGATGCGCTGATTATTGAAGGTTCGGAAGCGGGTGGCCATATCGGCCCCGTATCGACCGCTGTGTTGGCGCAGGAAATTTTGCCCGTCATTAAAGAAGTGCCGGTGTTTGTGGCAGGCGGCATTGGTCGCGGCGAATCAATCGTGTCTTATCTGGAGATGGGCGCATCTGGCGTACAGCTGGGCACACGGTTTGTGTGTGCGTCAGAATCGATTGCGCATGATAATTTCAAGCGATTATTCATCAAATCCTCGGCACGCAATGCGGTGCCTTCGGTGCAGTATCATCCCGATTTTCCCGTTATTCCGGTGCGTGCCATCGAAAATAAAGCCACAGAAGAGTTCATGCGTTTTCAACGTGAAACGGTCAACAAAGTGCATAACGGTGCGTTAAGTAAGCAGGATGCGCAGCTGGAGATTGAACATTTCTGGGCGGGCGCTTTGCGCAAAGCCGTGATTGACGGCGATGTGGAGAATGGCTCGGTAATGGCGGGGCAGAGTGTCGGCATGGTGCAGAGCGTGCAGAGCGCAAAGGAAATAGTTGACGAACTGGTGGCACAAGCGGCACAATATATTGAAGCGCGCGGCTAATGCGCGTTTTACATAAATTGAGCAACCATAACTCAGTATGAGATCGGCAAGTGTGCCCCGGCTTGAAGCGGTAAAATCCGTTACCCCGCTTGCGCTATTGCGTAAAGTGCGCGATGTGATGAACACAGCCGCGCGTCCTCAGACGCGGCTGGATAAGTTGGTGCGCGTTATCGCCTGGGGGCTGCAATCCCAAGTATGTTCTATTTATCTGGCGCGTGGCGGCGACATTTTTGAGCTGGCCGCGAGCGAAGGGCTGCACAAAGAAGCCGTGCATGCCACCAAGCTGGAATCGGGTGAAGGGCTGGTGGGCGAAGTCGCGGCAATGGCGCAGCCGCTGAATCTTGCTGATGCACAGAGCCATGAAAAATTTGCATTCCGCCCTGAGACAGGCGAAGAGCAGTTCAGTTCTTTTGTAGGTGTGCCGATTCTGTATAGCCATAAAGTGATTGGCGTGTTGGTGGTGCAGAGTACGGATGCAAAAATTTATTCTGACGAACAGATCGAGATATTGCAAACCGTGGCCATGGTGTTAGCGGAAATGGCAGTGTCGAACCAGCTGGTGGATCTGAATGAAATCACCGGTAAAAAAGACGAGCTTCTGCTGTCGCAATATTATACAGGCGCGAAACTGTCGGCAGGATTAGCGAAAGCGGTGGCGGTGTTGCATCGCCCGCGTATCGATATTGATAAGCTGGTAGCCGATGATCCTGATGCCGAAGAATTGCGCTTAAGCCGCGCGATTGTAGAGTTGCAGGCTTCGGTCGATGCGTTGCTGGAGCGTAGCGCAGTAGCCAATAACGATACCAAGCGTGAGATTATGGAAACCTACCGTATGTTCACGCAGGATAAGGGCTGGCTCGACAATATGAATGAGGCGATTCGCAGTGGCCTGACCGCGGAGGCGGCGGTGAAAAAAGTGCAGGAGCAGATGCATGCCCGCATGGCCAAGCAATCGAGTCTGTATATCAAAGAGCGTATTCAGGATCTGGATGATCTGTCGTTGCGGCTGTTATACCATTTAGCAGGCAAAACGAGCACGGCAGCGCAGACAGAGCTGCCCGAACAATTTATTCTGATCGCCCGTTCGCTTGGGCCTGCGGAATTGCTGGAATATGACCATGAGAAGCTGAAAGGCGTGATTGTGGAGGAAGGCTCAGCCAGCTCGCATATCGCGATTATCGCCCGCATGATGGATATTCCGATGGTGGGCGGGGTGCAGGAGGTAAGCAGCCTGGTGCAAAGTGGCGATATGGCGATTGTGGATGGTGATCATGGCGAAGTCTATATTCGTCCACCGGAAGATGTCGAGCAGGCGATTGATGAACATATTGAACATCGCCGCGCCCGTGATGCACGTTATGCGGCCTCGCGCGACTTACCTGCGGTTACGCGTGACGGGCATACGATTTCACTCAATTTGAATATCGGCCTGTATCTGGACGCCAATCAGCTTGACCGTCCCGATGTGGATGGGGTGGGATTATACCGTACGGAATTGCCGTATCTGGCCAGTTCTGACATTCCTGATGTTGAGGAGCAAAAGAAGATTTACGGCGAGGTATTGCGCCATGCTAAAGGCAAGCGCGTGATATTCCGCAGTTTTGACATTGGCGGCGACAAGCAGGTGCCGTATGTGAAAATCGGCGCGGAAGAAAATCCCGCTATGGGCTGGCGTGCTACGCGCATCGGGCTGGACAGACCCGTTATTCTGCGCCGTCAGTTTCGTGGGTTGATTCGTGCGGCTGCGGGGCAGGAATTGCATGTGATGTTTCCGTTTATTGCGGAAGTATCGGAGTTCGATGCGACCAAGGCACTGTTTGACCGCGAGTTAGAGCGTGCTAAAGTCGAAGGGCAGGTGCTGCCGAAATCAGTAAAGGTAGGCAGCATGCTTGAGATTCCGTCATTGCTGTATCAATTGCCTGCATTGCTCAAACGTGTGGATTTTGTGTCCATTGGCAGTAACGATCTGCTGCAATTTCTGTTTGCATGCGACCGCGGTTCTGCGCGCATGTCGAGCCGCTATGATCGTTTGTCGCCTGTGGTGATGAATATCGTGAGCGAGATAGTAGAGCGTTGCACCGAAGCTGAAGTGGATGTAGGTTTCTGCGGCGATATGGCGAATAAACCTATTGAAGCAATGGCCTTGCTTGGTTGTGGTGTTCGGTGTATTTCGGTGCCACCGCCGGCTGTTGGTCCGGTGAAGGCTATGATCCGCAGCCTCAATGTGAAAGAACTGAGCGAGTATATGGAGTATTTACGTAGTCTGTCCGATCATTCCATTCGCAATCAATTAGAACAATTTGCCCGTGATCACGGAGTGGATATAGAATAGCTATGAGCGCTGAACCTGCATATGAACACACCGATTACGATGTGTACGATAATTATGAGCATATTGGCGCGTATCTGCGTGATGTGCGTGAACATTTTGGTCTGCAGGTGGAAGATGTAGCCGCCACCCTGCATATTCGCTCAAAGTATATCCGTGCGATGGAAGAAGGGAAATTGGCGGATTTGCCGGGCGACGTCTATATTCGCGGGTATTTGCATAACTATGCCGATTATCTGGGCCTAAATGGGGAAGAGGTCGTAAGACGCTACCACCAATTGCAGCAACTGCCGAAGCATCGTCGCTTTTTCGTGCCGCGTTCTGACATGCCGGAACAAAAGCCTGACCGCTCCTTATTGTGGCTGTCAGCTATATTGGCATTGCTGGTCTATGCGGTGTGGTATTTTTTCATATATGAGGCTGCGCCTGAAACCTCGCATGTCAGCGAAGTGCCCGCTCGATTGAGCATGCAGGCGGATGCCAGCTGGCGGTTGACCGAGGATAATGCGCCGTGCCTGGATCCCACAATGCCGCCAAGCCTGTTGCCGTGCTATCTGTATGTGCCCGAAAGGGCTGTACAATCCATACCGTTTACCGTACAACCCACTCGAACGATCATGGAATGGTAACAGCGGCAGAACGCCCTATATAGACAGCATGATATTACCCCGCAGAGAAAGCTATAAAGTACGAATTGGTGATGTGGCCGTAGGTGGCGATGCGCCGGTGATGGTGCAATCTATGACCAATACCGACACGGCCGATGTTGCAGGCACGGTGGCGCAGGTTAAAGCGTTGGCTGATGCGGGTTCGGAAGTGGTACGGGTGACGGTGAATAACGAGCCATCGGCTGAGGCTATACCGCAGATTCGCGAGCAGCTGGATGCGCTGGGCTGCAACGTGCCGCTGGTGGGTGATTTTCACTATAATGGCCACCGCCTGTTGCAGGATTATCCTGCAATGGCAGAGGCATTGGGCAAGTATCGTATTAATCCGGGCAATGTTGGCTTTGGCCAGAAGCAGGATGCGCAATTTGCCACCATGATCGAGAAAGCCATTGAATATGACAAGCCGGTGCGTATTGGCGTGAATTGGGGCAGTCTTGACCAGGGATTGTTGACGCGGTTGATGGACGAAAATGCACAGAGTGACGCGCCGATGGATGCAGAAGATGTGGCGCGCGAAGCATTGGTGGTCTCAGCGCTGGAAAGTGCCAAAAAGGCGGAAGCGATAGGTTTGGCCGCCGATAAGATTGTGCTGTCATGCAAGGTGAGCCGCGTGCAGGATTTGATAGGCGTGTACCGTAATCTGGCATCACGCTGCCGCTATCCGTTGCATTTGGGTCTGACTGAGGCGGGCATGGGCAGCAAGGGTATTGTGGCGTCAACTGCCGCGTTGTCGGTATTATTGCAAGAAGGCATTGGCGATACGATACGTATATCGCTTACGCCCGAGCCTAACGGTGACCGCACGCAAGAAGTGGTGGTGGCACAGGAAATTCTGCAAACCATGGGCATTCGTTCTTTTGTGCCATTGGTGACGGCATGTCCGGGATGTGGGCGCACGACCAGCACCTATTTTCAGGAATTGGCAGACCGTATCCAGAGCTATTTGCGCACCCAAATGCCGCAATGGCGCGAGCAATATGAAGGGGTGGAAACCATGGATGTGGCGGTTATGGGCTGCATTGTGAATGGGCCGGGCGAGAGCAAACATGCCAATATTGGCATTAGCCTGCCGGGCACGGGCGAATCGCCTGTGGCGCCGGTATTTGAAGATGGCAAAAAAACCGCTACCCTGCGTGGCGATACGATTGCAGAAGAATTTATGGAACGTATCGAGGCGTATATCGAGCGTAGCTACACACGAAAGGCGGGGCAGCATGATCAGATGGCTGGTTAGTGCGATAGTAATGATGTTGTTGGCCGTGCCTGCTATGGCACAGCAAGAGGAAAGTACGCAGCAAGCAGATGCCCCCGCGCGGCCTACCGCGCCCATAGCGCTTGAAGAACAGGGCGAGGCAGATAGTTTGCCGTTGCTGCATCGGGTGATTTTTGAGGGCGATACTGACAAAGCTAAAGAACTGATTCGCAGTGGAGAAGAAGACATTAACGCGCAGGACGCGATGGGGCGTACGCCACTATTTGTTGCGATTGCAAAGGGCAATCTTGAGCTAACACGCCTCTTGCTGGATCAGGATGGGATTAAACCGATGCTGGCGACCAAGCAAGACTGGCAACCCTTACATATGGCTGCCAAACGAGGCGATTCGGCGAAAGCGCGCATGCTAACGGCGCATCAGCTGGATGTGAACGCGCAAACGCAAGCAGGTGAAACCCCCTTGTTTTTGGCGGCGCAATACGGGCATCTGCCTATTGTGAAGCTGCTGGTTGCGTTGAATGCTGATATGAATCAAGCGGATGCGTCAGGCCTTACCCCGCTTTATGCGGCGCTGGAACGAAACCAGCTAGGCGTAGGCTATTTTCTGCTGACAGAAGGAGCGCATGTGAATGTGTCGGATGAAGACGGGCATTTTCTGGCATTTCGTCTGGTAGAGATTCCAGAACGCGCACAGGCATTGCAAATGCTGCTGGATCACAATTTACGCCTCTCACGCCGCAACGACGAGAATCAAACTTTGCTTGATGCAGCGCGTGCATTGGGGCATAACGCCAATGCTGAGGTGTTGCGTGTGGCGTTCGAACAGATGGTTCGTGACTATTACGAACGCCAAGGCAAAACAATGCCTGAGAATGTGCAACGCAATATACAGAAATAGCCATGAGTAAATTACAGCCAGTGCGGGGAACGCACGATCTTCTGCCAGACGATGCCCGCATGCACCGCTATGTGAGCGGCCTCGCGCAATATGTGGCGATGGGATATGGCTACAGCGAAATTATTACCCCGATCTTTGAGTTCAGCGAGGTGTTTCACCGCACGCTGGGCGAGACATCGGACGTGGTGTCGAAAGAAACCTATACATTTGAAGAT
>PBPD01000101.1 GCA_002725445.1 Rickettsiales bacterium | reverse complement strand
TTCTTAGCGGTCGCTTTCTTCGCTGCTGGCTTTTTAGCGGCAGTTTTCTTAGCGGTCGCTTTCTTCGCTGCTGGCTTTTTAGCGGCAGTTTTCTTAGCGGTGGTCGCTTTCTTCGCTGCTGGCTTTTTAGCGGCAGTTTTCTTAGCGGTCGCTTTCTTCGCTGCTGGCTTTTTAGCTACAGTTTTCTTAGCGGTGGTCGCTTTCTTCGCTGCTGGCTTTTTAGCAGCAGTTTTCTTAGCGGTAGTCGCTTTCTTCGCTGCTGGCTTCTTAGCGGCAGTTTTCTTAGCGGTAGTGGTTTTGGATTTAACCAATTTTACCGTAGCGCTTTTTGCTGCGGTCTTAGGTTTTTTTGTGGTGGTAGTCGTCTTCTTTGCTGCAGGTTTCTTAGCAGCGGTTTTCTTTTTTGCAACAGCCATGATTATTCCTCCCAATCATGAAATGTTAATAACGAAAACCATTAAAACCTAATTATTGTTAATAAAGCTATGGACAGATCTGTGGATAACTATTGAAAACTTTACTTTATTTAATAGCTCACTTCATTTGTTGCGTGTATGCAACAATATATGTAGTGGCTATTGCGGAGAAAAAACTAAATATAGTTATTTTTTTACGGCTGCTTTTTTCAGCTCTTCAGCAATCAGAAATGCCAGCTCCAAACTCTGCGATGCATTCAGGCGAGGATCGCAATGTGTGTGGTAACGGTTGGACAAATCCAATTCCGAAATTGCCTGCGCACCGCCCAGACATTCCGTTACATCCTGCCCGGTCATTTCAAAATGCACACCGCTGCCATGCGAGCCTTCGGCCTGATGGATGGCGAAGAACTTGCGTACCTCTGCCAGAATGTCGGTAAATTTACGCGTCTTATAGCCAGTAGGTGATTTGATGGTATTGCCATGCATAGGATCGCACGACCATACAACTTTCTTGCCCGCTTCTTTAACGGCGCGCACCAATGGCGGCAGATATTCTTCAACTTTTTCTGCACCCATACGCGAGATCAGTGTGAGACGTCCTGCCTCGTTTTTCGGATTCAGCACATCGCACAAACGCAGCAAGTCATCGATTTCCATTGAAGGGCCGACCTTGCAGCCGATTGGGTTGCCAACACCGCGTAGGAATTCGACATGCGCGCCATCTGGCTGGCGTGTGCGATCACCAATCCACAACATATGTGCGGAGCATGCATACCATTCCTCACTTACCTCGTCGAAGCGGGTGAGGGCGGATTCGTAGCCCAGCAACAACCCTTCATGCGAGGTGTAGAAGCTGGCTTCCGATAATTGCTCCACATTATCCAATGGCAGGCCGGTGGCTTCAATAAAGCGCATGCAGTCGTTAATGCGCTCGACCACCTCGTTAAAGTGGCGGCCTTGCGGCGACTCGGACACAAAGTCCATATTCCATTTGCTGATGTGATTCAGCGCAGCGTAACCCCCGCGCGCGAGTGAACGCAGATAGTTCAATGTCGCACCCGACTGGTAATATGCATCCAGCAAACGCTGTGGGTCTGCGGTGCGGCCCGTGGCCTCAAAATCCATCGCGTTGACCATATCACCGCGATAGCTGGGTAATTCCTCGCCGTTTTGCTTTTCCATATCGGCAGAGCGAGGCTTCGCAAACTGCCCTGCAATGCGCCCGACTTTTACCACCGGATGCCCCGCGCCATACATCAGCGCCATGGTCATTTGCAGCAACACGCGGAAGAAATTACTTAAATTCGCTTCGTTAAATTCAGCAAAACTCTCGGCACAATCACCGCCTTGCAGCAAAAACGCCTGGCCTTCAGCGGCCATAGCAAGCTCTGCTTTCAATGCGCGGGCCTCTTGCGGCGTGGTAAGTGCAGGCAGGGTGGTCAGCTGTTTCTCAATACGCAGCAATTTGTCCACGTCCTGATAGTTAGGCTGCTGCAAAATGGGGAAATCTCTCCAGCTTTGTGCGGACCATTCTTTTGCCTGATCGGAATTTTTTGTCTTTGCGTGTGCCATATACTTTTCAACTTTATTAATGCTTGCTATGCCTTGGGGTTTATGCGAAACCCAAACATATTCAAGCGTTCGCGCGTACTATGTAAGGATTTTATAATCGATGTCTAGTGCTAATAATACCGAAAATACCGTTGCCTTCGCAGGAATCGAAGGCGCTTACAGTGATTTGGCGTGCCGTCAGGCGCAACCCTACATGACGCCTGTGCCAATGGAAAGCTTTGACGACGTGTTCGAAGCCGTTGAACAGGGGCGCGTAACCTACGGGATGATCCCGATTGAGAATAGTCAGGCCGGACGCGTGGCAGAGATTCACAATATTTTGCCAAAGACAAAACTGCATATTGTGAGTGAGTATTTCCTGAAAGTAGAACACCATCTATTTGCGCCCAAAGGCACGGAGCTTGAAAAAGTGACCGATGTGTATTCGCACCCGCAAGCCCTGATGCAGTGCCGTGATAGTCTGCGCGAGCTGGGGCTGAACGTGCATGCCTATGCTGACACCGCCATGGCCGCCAAGGACGTGGCAGAATGGAACGACCCCACCAAAGCGGCGGTGTGTTCCGAGTTGGCTGGCGCGCTGTATGGCTTGGAATGCGTGAAAGAAAACATGCAGGACGACGAAAATAACCAGACGCTGTTTCTGACTTTCGCGCAAGAGCCAGCCGATCCGTTGCCAGGGCACGAGCCGGTGCTAACCAGTGTGTTGTTCACCTTGCGCAGCATTCCAGCCGCGCTTTATAAGGCGCTGGGCGGGTTTGCGACGAACGGTCTGAACATGGTGAAGCTGGAAAGCTATCTACATAGTGCCAAAGCTGGCACAGCACAATTTTTCCTCACGTTTGAGGGGCATCCGCAAGAGCGCGCCACGCAATTGGCGCTGGAAGAGTTGGGGTTCTTCAGTAACAAAGTGCATGTGCTGGGTGTGTATCCGGCTGATCCGAAACGTTATTTACAAAAATAGTTATGAATCTCGATATTTTTCTTAATGCTGTGCTGGGTTACGCGGTGATCATCAGCCCGCTGGGAACAGCGTTGCTGTTCAACGCGCTTACCGACGGTGCCGATAAAACCATGCGTCGTCAAATGGCCGTGCGTGGCACCATTATTGGTATAGTACTGGTTATTCTTTTTGGATTCTTCGGCTTGGATTTGATGAACGGGCTGGGCATTCAAATTGAGTCGTTTCGTGTGGCGGGTGGCTTGCTGCTGTTCTACACCGCGTTCAGCATGATCACCACGCCTGAGAAACGTCGCGTAAATAGCGATGCGGAGGAAATTGACGATGTGTCGGTCTATCCGCTGGCCATTCCGTTACTCTCTGGCCCTGGCACACTTACCCTGACCATCCTGTTATTTTCCGATGCATCTGGCGAGCCTGGCGGTTTATTCTCGCTGCTGGCTGCTATTGTGTTGGTGTTTATCGTCACTTTTGTGGCGTTGCTATTTTCCACTCCGTTGGAAAAATTGTTGGGCAAAACCATCAACAATATTTTCAAACGCCTCTTTGGTGTGCTACTGGCGGCATTGGCCATTCAGTTTATTGTGGATGGGGTGCGTGGCATAGTAGAGGCCACATAAAAAAGGGTTTCCAAGGCAATCCGCTAGCATTTGCGAGTGATTTAGTTCTCGGTTACGGTTTTATGTTTAAGTGGTTGGTCTTAGCGTAGCGGCTTTTGCATTTGTTTGTCGGTGAAGGCGAATGGCCCCATAAGCACAGGCACTTCTGCTTCCACCACAAACCCATAGCGTTCATAAAAAAGCTGCGCATCGGTGTTATCACTATTCACGAGCAGCCTCATAGTGTGGCAATGCGCGAATGCTTCTTCCACCATAGCAATGAACTGTCGCCCAATGCCTGCCCCTTGTAGCTCGGGCAAAACATAGAGTTTCTTCAGCCACACCGTGTTCTCTTCCTGATAGGCCGAGCAATAGCCGACCGCCTGTTCGCCCTTTTCTGCCAGCCAAAACTGGTGGCCTTCTTCCTGCATCTCGTTTAGCAGTGCTTGGGGAGTATATATTGCCTCCAACACCGCTTGCACCTGTTCCATGGGTATGATGGGGCCATAACACACAGGCCAGATGCGATAGGCCAATTGTGCAATGGTAGGCAAATCATCAGGTGTGGCGGGGCGTATGGTGATATCTGATGGCATAGGGAATAGTTACATGCTTTTAAATGGTGGGCGGTAGAAGATTATCTCGAAGCCATGCTTCTCGTTGCAAACGCTAAATTCGCTGGCGCTCATTAAGCTTATTGTCGAACAAGTTCTCACCTAACAGCCCCAGATAATCTCCTATCAACCAGCAAGCTGGCTGCTACGAGATTATGGTGGGCGGTAGAAGATTCGAACTTCCGACCTCGTCGATGTCAACCGTACCATAAAACCTAAGTTTTTGGAATGTTGTGTTATTTTTTTCAGTTACTTTGCATAGATTGCCCATTTGTGCAAGGTTTTCACTAAAATCGTATCCCACGGGATCGCGTAATCGATTATTTTAATCACCAAACTCTTTACAAAATTGTGGATCAGTTTATGCTAACTGCCTTCGCCTGTGGGCGGTTAGCTCAGCTGGTTAGAGCGTTGCCTTGACATGGCAGAGGTCGGAGGTTCGAGTCCTCTACCGCCCACCATTATTTTATGCATAAATCCTGTCGAGAGCACTGGTCGCATCCTTTAAATAATCCGGATGATGCTTCAGATAGTGCTTCTCAACGGTTTCCAGTTTGTCGCCCATGATTCCGGCAATCTCCCACATGCTCACTCCGTTTTGCACCATCAGCGTTGCACCGGTGTGGCGCAGCACATGCGGCGTGATCCAGCCCAGGTTAGCTTCGCGTGCATAGTTGCGGAATGCTCTGCCAATTTCATAACAAGGATTTCCGCGCCATTCAATAACGTGGTTGGTGGTTGCCACCTCTCTTGCCTGGGTGAGTGCTTGCAGCAAGCTGTCATTGATCGGCACAGGCACGCGGCGTTTTTTAGTGTGTTGGCGGTCAGGTGGATTGAAGTCGATTCGTCTTGATTCCAAATCAACCTGCGCCCATTGCAATTCAAGGATAGCCCGTTTTCGTGAAAGCGTGTGCAATGCCAGCATCGCAAATAACTTCAAATGTGGAAGCTCTTCCAGCTTTGCAAGCAATGCCTTGGCCTCGTGAGGTCGCGCCCATTTATCACGCGGCGGATTCTCTTTCGGCTTTTCCACAAAAGGCACCACGGTAAGCAAGCCCTCTTTGCGAGCATGATTCATCGCTGCCACTAAAATATCAAAACTCTTCTTAGCCGTTGTGTTGGAAACACCGTCCTCTTCGGTTCGGATTCTGACAAACTCTCGGCATTGAGCCCGATTAATCTGCCGTGGATACCAATCTCCCCATAATTTCTCTATTGGTCTCAATGCACAGAGCATGCTGTTATCCAGGCTGAAAATGTTCTTCTTTATGAACACCTCGTCCAGCGTCTCATTGCGGCTGAATCGTTCTCGGTGCTGTTTCTTTTTATACTCCGTGTAGATGCGGATAATTTCACGGATGGTGATATTGTCCTTTTCTTCCTCGCTAGGCGTTAACCAACCAGCAATAAAATCGGCTAGGAATCGCTTTGCTGCTTCCGGATCATCTGTGCACGTTGAAACCCGTTTAAGGCAACCACTTTCTCGCCATTGGACGTAGAATTTTTTTCGTTCTTCTCGCCAGGTAAGGTCAAATTTTGGGATTCCTGATTGCATGTGTCGCCCGTTACTTCGTTAGCATTTTCAAAGGCGATAACATGTTCTTTTTTAATGCGAATACCGCCTTTTCCTCTACCAACACGAAGGCATGCAAGTCGCTGGTTTTCAACAAGAAAATAAATGTTTCTGGCACTGCATTGCCATAGTTCGGCCAATTGTTTGACAGTGTAACAACGTTGTAACTCATCCATGGGCTTCTCCTTGGTTTTTTGGGGTTATGAAAACAGCACAATGCAGCCGCAAACCTCTTAAGGGCGGCGTATGGCGTGCAAAAATTATGGGGTTCAATGATTAGGTGGGGCTGGTTTTCACCCACCTCTGGCGATTCTATGAACGAAGATACGATTTTTTGTTCATCCTGTTTAGTCTTTTTTTGTTCGAACACTTTAACGCCCTCCATGCTTGGCATTGAGGCGTGTGACGATTTTAAGCAGTGCATACGTCCACATCTGCCATGCCTTGGTACGGCCACAGCCGATGCGCCAGCAAATCTGTTTCCAGTAGACTCGCTCGGCGCGGAGCCATATCAGCCTGCGCTCGTCTTCGTCATCGAGGTAAAAAATCCATTCGATGGTTTCCTCCATACGCTGCATTGGAAGCACTGAACTCTGATAATTTCCCAATTTACGCTAAAATCCATGGGGATTTTCGGTATCAATCCGACACAAGCCATCAAAGAGAGTATGGTTATTAAATCCTTTTACGAAGAGGCACTTGCTAACGCATTAGTCAACGGTAAGCCTCTACACCTCCGCAAGAACAGAAAACAATTTTATGCAGTTGTGGATCACCGGCATGCAGAGGATCAGATTTTCAATTCTCTGAAAAAGGCCACTGGCTACAAAGATGGAACGGGGCCGGTTTGTGGCTCCTTCCAAAGAGATATTTTTTGGGCCGAGGCAGTCAGTATACGGCTGGAAGAGAAGAATGGTAATTTATGGCTTCTGCTACGGCCAGATATATGGGTGAAACCCTTATCTGAAAGGCAAAATTTCCGAGATGAGATTAAAGCCAGAAAGAAATACCGATTTAATCAGAAATCCAATGAATTTCTGAATGCATGGATCACCATTTTGTTGGGTGAAATTGGTGGTAATGACGTTAAAATAGAGCATTTTGCTGATACAGAATTTCCTATTCAGTTTGAGCTGAATTCGCGGTCAGCCTTTAGCCGAAAGGAGAGCCGCCATGCCTGAAATACGCAATAACCTTTCTGCCTATCGTGCTTTGCCAGAGCCAGAGCTTATTTTTAACCAGCTCAAAAAAGATATTCATCCACTGAGGGGGCTGGCCAACCATGGCCCTTACGGATTATCGATAGGTTACCCAACACAAGTGAGGGCTGCTTTTCTTGCACCACAAGGCTCGTTAGGGAAGCTCAATGGCTTATTTGATGAACTCAACGGCTCTCATCAAGTGAAAGACGTGCCGACATATTATATTCCCTACACAGGGTTTGAAAATATTTTTAAGACACCGCTTACCTCGCCAACAGATGATCTAAAAATAGAATTACCTGCAGAATGCGGCACTTATGCTGATGCCAAGAACGGTCCTGAAATGATCAATCAGATTATGCATTCAATTGGCAACCTTAGTAAGAATAGAAGCCATTTCGATGTACTATTTTTGTATTTACCAGATACGTGGAAAGCCTGTTTCGAATATGAGGGGTTTCATCTGCACGACCGCCTAAAAGCAAAGCTGGCACCGATTAATATTCCCATCCAGATCATCAACGATAAATTCTTTGCGCGTAATTGCCGTGCAGAGGTGATGTGGGGGTTAAACCAGCCATCGGCTCGCCATCGAGCAGGTCTTCCAGTTCAATTGCATCAAAGCCTGTCAGATCTAAATCAAATCCCAGCTCATTCAATTCACCGAGTTCAATCGCCAGCAGTTCCTCATCCCATTCAGCGTCTTCATGGGTACGGTTGTCAGCCAGCCTGTACGCCTTTATCTGCGCCTGTGTGAGGCCAGTGGCCACATGCACTGGTACTTTCTTTAACCCCAGCGACTGTGCCGCCTGCAGGCGCGTGTGGCCTGCAATGATAACCATTTCCTCATCCACCACGATAGGCTGGCGGAATCCGTACTCCTTAATCGAGGCCGCAACTTTGGCTATGGCTGCATCATTTTTGCGGGGATTCCGCGCATACGGAATCACCCGACCGATTTCGGTCAGTTCTACTTTCATAATCTTTCCTGTTTTGCAGTTAAGTTCTGTGCATACAGCACGTTAGCGAAATGGCTTCAGCAGACCCGATTTCGCAGTCAGCCACTTTAAGCATTTGTTATATAAAGGTTTTGTATTCGGAATTGCGAAACGAAATGGCTTTTCAGAATTTGTGGCTAGTAAAACGCCGCGCCCTCGGCGTACCCGCAGGGGGGACGGGTCGGGAGTACCTTTTTGAATCCATGGGATTCGGTACGGTATCAGGGGCGTTTGAAGCGGTTGATGTAAAATTTCAGATTGCGTGCAAACTCAATGGCGAAGCGTTCCTTCACCTTGGCTTGCATGATGGCATCGTTCTCACGCTGTTTGAACAACTGCATGATGCCAGGGCCGTACAACAGTTTGAGTGGGTGACGCTTGCCGGTCTTCCGCATGTAAACAGTGGTCTTACTGGAGCCGCTTTTGCGCGGGGCAATAAAAGCATTCGATAACGTTGACACCTTGCCGTATTTTTTCACCTTGACCAGCCCACGCTTACCACCTGGTTGTTGCGTTGGCTTCTTGCTGCCGACCACAAATTCAATCAGCTGCAGCGCACGGTCGCGTGCCAGAAGCGTTGCCCACAAACGTTTGAAGGTTGCCTTCTGCGTAACGATACGCCGTTTGACCGCAGCCTGCCTGCTGTTCATTTGTGGTGCGATGTGCTTGGCACTCGCCACCTTTGCGCTCTCCGCCACACGGTTGAGGGTACGCACCGTGGCCTGTGGTGCCACCTTGGTTTCAAGCGTGTTGAGCTGCCGCCTCAATTTCTTGAGGTCGTGTTGTATGGTGATATCGAAGGTCATTTTGATCCCGTTTTTAGCAGGCGATCCCGTGGGATCGTTTTTGAGCCGTTTTTGTTAAGGGGTGTTTTGGCTAAGTCTTTGATAGAAGGGGAATTCGTTACAAAATATTCGTTTGCGACCCCAGTTATGTCAACGACGCGCTCTAACCAACTGAGCTAACCGCCCGTCACGCAATGTGCGAAGACGCTATTTCTATCGTGAACCGCGCTGAATGCAACCGAAAAGCCTTATTTTACTATTCAAGGACTACAGGGGCACTATTAAACAGCGGGTGATCTACCTCATCACGCGGCTTTATGTTCAGGCTCTCGCTTATGCCACCCTGCAGATAGAGAAACGCACGAATAGGCTTTTTCGCATAAATATCCTGCTGCAGCTCGCCCAGCACTACGCTCGGCGCGATCTGCAAAATCTTGCCGTCATTGTCGATGAATAGCACATCCACGGGCTTATAGACCTCCAGCGGCATCAATGGAATCTGCATCGGGGTTTCAAACGCGATCATCACGCCGCGATTATTATCGAGTGTGTTGAGGGTGTGAATCCACTCCAGCCGCATCGCGTTTTCAGGCCGCACCTCCACACTGAATACGTGCTCGGTGGGGGTAGGCGGCGCAGCATTCTCTCCCTCCTGCTCCTCGCTTTTTTCAGCGCGCGGGTAAGAGGTGATGGTGAGGCTGTCTTTTTGAAAAATGATAGGCTGGCGCGATTGTGCCAGTGCCAACGAGCTGCATAATAGCAGAATGAAAAAACTAATTAAAAATCGCATGCTCTACCTTGTCACCTGGGGTGATGCCCCATTCATCTGCTTTGCCTGCCTGCAATTCCAGCACACTCAACACGTCGACAGGTGAGCGTATGAGCTTGGTTGAATGCGGCTCTGCGTTACGGTGAATATGAACAATTGCACCCTGCGCATCAATGAAAATCATATCAAGCGCGAGGGGCGTGTTTTTCATCCACATGGTTACTGGCTGTGGTTCGCCAAAGTCGAATAGCATGCCATCATAGGCACCGAAATCCTCCACTTCCATGAGCCCGCGCGCCCGTTCCGTTGGCTCGTCGGCCAGCCATAATTGCATATGTAACGGCTCTCGGTCGCTGCGAAGAAGTGTGGCGGTTGTGTCCGTAAAGTTCTGTGCGTAGGCCGTGGGAGCTGCCAACAGGCAGAGCAGGGCGCATAGCAGCAAAACTATAGGGCGAGGTATCACAATTGGTATAGCGCCTGATCCAGATCGTGCAGCAGGTCTTCGGCGGTTTCTAACCCGATCGACAGGCGCAGCAGATTCTCGCCAATACCCAATGCGTCACGCTCCGACTTTTCAATGTTGGAGTGTGTTGAGGTTGCCGGGTGAGTGATGATGCTTTTAGCGTCGCCCAGATTGTTCGATATATCGATGATGTTCAGCTCGTTCATCATCTTAAACGCGCTTTGTTTGCCGCCCTTAATGCGTATTGCCATCAGGCTGCCTGCACCGCTCATCTGTTTGGCAATTACGCTATGTTGTGGGTGCGAGGCAAGGCCGGGATAGAGCACCTGCTCAACCTTGTCATGCGCTTCTAGCATCTCGGCCACTTTTTGCGCGGTTTCGGTTTGTTGATGCACGCGCAAGGTAAGGGTTTCCAGCGACTTCAGAATAATCCATGCATTAAACGGGCTGAGGGCAGGGCCTGTATGGCGATGAAACGGCATCACCACTTCGTCGATATATTTCTCGCTGCCGAGCACCGCGCCGCCTAGCGTGCGGCCTTGTCCGTCAATATGCTTGGTGGTCGAGTACACTACCGCATCTGCGCCCAACTCCAGCGGCTTCTGATAAAGTGGCGTGGCAAACACATTGTCGATAATCACAAATGCTTCAGCCGCATGGGCAATTTTGCACACTGCTTCAATGTCCACTACATCGAGCGTTGGGTTGGCGGGAGATTCAATAAACACACACATCGTCTCATTGCGCATGGCTTTTTTCCAGCCATCCAGATCATCCGCATCGACCAGCGTGTAGGAAATGCCAAAGCGTGGCAGAATTTGCGTAATAATATAATGGCACGAGCCAAACAGCACTTTACTGGCCACCACATGGTCGCCCGCTTTCAGAAAACTCATCATGCTGGCAAACACCGCAGCCATGCCGCTGCCTACCACACAGGCGCGTTCTGCCCCTTCCAACAGGGCGAGCCGATCTTCCAGCATGGCCAGATTTGGATTGAGGTAGCGTGTGTAAACAAAGCCTGGTTCTTCGCCGTTGAAGCGCTTCTCAGCGGTTTCCGCGGAGTCATAGCAGAAGCCGGAATTCATCCAGATAGCTTCGCTCACCTCGCCATATTGACTGCGCAGTGTGCCACCGCGTACCATCTTGGTTTCAATGCCTGCACGGCTCATATCTTGCTTTTTGGCCATAAGCTGGGTATCTCTAGCGTTTTTCGAAGTCTATGAGGCAGTGATAGGCTACGACACAATAGAATGCAATAGGTTTAGCAGCGCAATTATGTACGGAAAAACCCCCATACGCCCGCCCGAGAACGGGCCAGGACTGAACCTCGCAGTGCAGGAGATTTTCCCGACATTGCAAGGCGAGGGCCCCTTTGCAGGTATGCCTGCTGTGTTTGTGCGGCTAGGCGGGTGCAATCTGGCTTGTAGTTTTTGCGATACGGAGTTCGAGGATTTCGACGAAATGTCGCTGCGCGATATAATGGGCGAAGTG
>PBPD01000100.1 GCA_002725445.1 Rickettsiales bacterium | reverse complement strand
GTAGCCCGGCGTGATGAAGATGTCGGTCTCCGCCGCCCAAGGCTGCAACTGGCCTTCACTGCTTGCCGCACTTTCCAGAATACGCAGGCTCGTCGTGCCAACGGCCATTACATTATTGCCACGTGCCTTCGCGGCATTAATCTGATCGGCTGTCGCCTGTTCCACTTCTGCATATTCGCTATGCATCACATGGTCTTTGGTGTCTTCTACCTTCACGGGCTGAAACGTACCCGCTCCCACATGCAGCGTCACATAGGCAATCTCTACGCCCTTCTCCTGCAGATGTTGCATCAGCTGCTCGGTAAAATGCAAGCCAGCCGTCGGCGCGGCTACCGAGCCTTCATGTTTGGCATACACCGTTTGATAGCGCGTATGATCAGCGGCTTCATCCTCGCGTTTGATGTAGGGTGGCAACGGCATATGGCCATGCTGCTGCAATTGGGCAAATAATGCGCTGCCGCTGGCATCAAATGCAATACGCACCTCTCCGCTGGGTAGTTTGTCCACCACGCGTGCCGAAAAACCATCGGCAAAACGAATCGTATCATCGGGCTTCAGGCGTTTCGCGGGGCGTGCAAACACTCGCCATAGCTCACCTTCCTGCTTGTGGAGCAGCACCTCTACTTTGCCTTCTCCGCGCGTGCCAAACAGGCGAGCCGGAATCACCTTGCTATTATTAAGCACCAGCACATCGCCCGACTGCAGCATATCAGGCAGCTCGCTTACCACACGGTCAGCCAACGTTTCGCTCACATGCAGCATGCGCGCCGCATCGCGCGGCTCTACCGGATGATGCGCAATCGCTGATTCGGGCAGTTCAAAGTCAAATGCGTCAACGCGCATCGCCCCTTATTGCGCCTTCTTTGCGTCGGCAGCCACTTCCAGCTTGATGATCTTATCAGGGTTATCGACCGCGCCGTTATTCATGGAGTCACCTTTTTGGATATTGTCGACATAGTCCATGCCTTCAATCACTTTGCCCCATGCGGTGTATTGACCATCCAGATGCGGCGCGGGTGCCAGCATAATAAACCATTGGCTGTCTGCGCTGTTAATATTGGCTGCACGCGCCATCGACACTACGCCACGCGTGTGCTGCACATCATTGAATTCTGCTTTGATATTCTTACCCGAACCACCAGCACCGGTGCCACTCGGATCACCTGTTTGCGCCATAAAACCATCAATCACACGGTGAAACACCACCCCGTCATAAAAACCTTCGCGGGTCAGTTCTTTAATGCGCGCTACGTGCTTTGGCGCTTTATCCGGATACATCTGGATCACCACCACCCCATCTTCCAGTGTCATATAAAGGGTGTTTTCCAAATCTTGAGCGCTCGCGTTAGTGGTCATTAGAACTCCTGTCAGTAATGCAATTAAGGTGGTCAGTAATTTCATGATCGGCTCCTTTAGGCTGCCTTGGATTCATAATGTGCTTTGAGCTGTTTGAGCACTGAAGGTGATACGAATTGCGATACATCGCCTCCCAGGCTTGCTATCTGCTTTACAAAGCGGGAAGATATAAAATGCGTGCTTTCCGATGCGGTCAGAAACACGGTTTCAATCTCGGGTGCGAGATGGTTATTCATGCACGCCATTTGAAATTCATACTCAAAGTCCGACACCGCACGCAGGCCACGAATCAGCACGGTTGCGCCTTTTTCCTCGGCAAAGCTGACCAGCAAACCGCTGAAGGTCGACACTTCAATCCGCGCGATATCGTCTGCGCTCATACTGGAGTCCAACGTTTCACGGATCAATGCTGCGCGCATTTCGTTGTCGAACACAGGCTGTTTAGCTGTATCGAGCGCTACGGCAATCACCAGCTTATCGACCACTTTCAAGGCGCGTGACACAATATCCATATGCCCCACCGTAATAGGGTCGAATGTGCCGGGATAAATTCCTATGCGTTCTGTCATGCCTTATGCATCACCTTCTTCCGATGTGTTGTCCCCCGCTTCTTCAGCGGTGGCATCGGTCACAGCCTTAGCCTCAGCTTCCACATTTTCAATGACATCGTCACCAGCCATCGCCTCGATTTCGTCATCGTCTTCCGCTTCCACCATGGCCGCGCCAATACGCACAGCAGATACTACTTTCTCGCCTTTTTCGACTTTAAACAAGGTCACACCTTGTGTCGAGCGGCCAGCAATGCGCACATCCTGAATGCCGGTACGGATCAATTTACCCGTGTTGGTCATCAGCATGATCTGATCGCCCTCTTCCACAGGGAAGCTGGCCACCACTTCGCCGTTGCGGGCAGAGGTGGCAATGTTGGTGATGCCTGAGCCACCACGGTTGGTGGTGCGATACTCATAGGCCGAAGTACGTTTACCATAGCCATTTTCGGTAATGGTCAGAATAAACTGCTCGGTATCTTCAAATTGCTGCACCTGCGCTTCATCGATTTGCACATCAGACAAATCAATCGCCTCGTCGCCCTCTTCAGAGCCTGCAGCGCGACGTTTCGCGGCTGCGACTTTCAGATATTGGTCGCGCGCGTCTGTATCCAGCTTGATACCATCCAGCACCGACATCCACACCACGCGGTCATCTTTGCCCAATTTCATGCCACGCACACCCGTTGAGGTGCGGGACTTGATCACGCGCAATCCTTCCACAGGGAAACGTACACATTTACCCGACTTAGCAGCCAGCAGAATATGGTGCGAATCATCACACACACGCACGCCCACCAATGAGTCACCCTCATCCAGACGGATCGCGATTTTACCGTTGCGCATTACATTGTGGAAATCCGACAAATCAGAGCGACGGATATTGCCCTGTGCAGTCGCAAACATCAGCGACATACTGTTCCAGGTTTCCTCATCTTCTGGCAGCGGCATAAAGGTCTGAATGGTCTCACCAGCTTCAAGCGGGAAGATATTCACCAACGCTTTACCTTTGGATTGCGGATCACCCAGCGGCAATTTATACACTTTCTGCTTAAACACCTTACCACCCGAAGTGAAGAACAGCACCGGCGTGTGTGTGTTAGCCACAAAAATCTCGGTGGTCATATCCTCATCGCGCGTCGCCATACCACGGCGGCCCTTACCACCACGGCGCTGCGAGCGGAACGCGTCAAGCGCCACACGCTTGATATAGCCGCCCTGCGTCACGGTCACTACCATGTCTTCACGCTGAATCAGATCTTCAATATCGTGTTCGAACTCGGATTCTTCGATCGAGGTACGACGCGGCACGGCAAACTCGTCTTTAATCGCCACCAGCTCGTCGCGCATGATGCCATAGAGCTTTTCACGGCTAGCCAGAATCGACAGATATTCTTTGATATCGATAGCCAGCTCGTTCAGCTCGCCATTGATCTTCTCCTGCTCAAGCCCTGTCAGGCGTTGCAAGCGCAACTCCAGAATCGCTTTGGCCTGCGCTTCGGTAAATTTGATTTTACCGCCCGCCAGCTCATTGCCTTTGTCATCCACCAGTTCCAGCAGCGGCACCACATCGGCTGCTTCCCAGCTGCGACTCATCAGCTCGGCTTTTGCGATGTTCGGGTCTTTCGAGCCGCGGATTACGCCGATCACTTCATCGATATTGGCAACCGCAATCGCCAGACCAATCAATACGTGCGCACGATCACGCGCTTTACCCAGCAGGTAAGCGGTGCGGCGGGTAATCACTTCTTCGCGGAAGGAAATAAAGGCTTCCAGCACCTGCTTCACATCCATCAGCTGCGGACGTCCACCATTCAGCGCCAGCATATTCACGCCGAAGCTGGTTTGCAGCGGCGTAAAGCGGAATAGCTGATTCAGCACCACATCTGGCACAGCATCGCGCTTGGTTTCGATCACCACACGCACACCTGTTTTATCAGACTCATCACGCAGATCGGCAATGCCTTCAATTTTCTTATCACGCACCAGCTCAGCGATACGCTCGATCATGCGCGCTTTATTCACCTGATACGGCATCTCGGTGACGATGATGGCTTCACGGCCATTCGGCATGGTCTCAAATTCGGTGCGACCACGGATGACTACCGAACCACGGCCCGTATGCATCGCACTGTGCGAGCCATTGCGCCCCAGAATAATACCGCCGGTTGGGAAATCAGGCGCCGGCATCACGCTCATCAGCTCTTCCACGCTGGCCTCTGGCGTGTCGATCAGCATGCAGGTCGCATCGATTACTTCACCAAGGTTATGCGGCGGAATGTTGGTTGCCATACCCACGGCAATACCACCACCACCATTCACCAGCATGTTGGGGAATTTGGCAGGCAGTACAATCGGCTCCAGCTCGTTGCCGTCATAGTTTTCCTGGAAATCGACCGTTTCTTTATCGATATCAGCCAGCAGCTCATGCGCCACTTTGGCCATGCGTGCTTCGGTGTAACGCATCGCAGCGGCGTTATCGCCATCCATCGAGCCGAAGTTGCCCTGCCCATCGACCAGCGGCACGCTCATCGAGAAAGGCTGCGCCATACGCACCAGCGAGTCGTAAATGGCCGAGTCGCCGTGCGGGTGGTATTTACCCATTACGTCACCGACGATACGCGCCGATTTCTTGTAAGGTTTGTTATACTCAACCCCCAGCTCCATCATGCCGAAAAGAATACGGCGGTGGACGGGCTTCAATCCGTCGCGCACATCAGGAATAGCGCGGCTCACGATCACGCTCATCGCGTAATCGAGATAGGATTTTCTCATTTCATCTTCGATGGATATCGGCAGGATTTCGGCAGTCGCTTCGCTCACCTTGGCTCTCCAGCTGTTTTTACTCAGGTTTATTAACCTGCGATTACTAGCAGAGGCGCAGTAGGACTACAACAGAAGATATAAGGTTATCCACAGAGGGGCTTGGCAAACTTAAGCGAGCTCTGGACCGTCCAGTTCGCGCGGTTTGGTCATTGCCAACACACTCGCGTTGGCCATATTTGCATTTAGCAATACGTTTGTAATGCTGCCACCCATATCTTTGCATGGCATGCGCTCAGCTTCCACGCCCAGATTCATAGCCACTGGCTGGTCTTGCACGACTGGCGCTTCAGGCACCGTGGCTGCGGCCACATCCAATTCAGGTGCGGCAATTACATCCACCGATTCCACGCCATTGGCAGCATAAGGCGCGTCTTCTTGCACCGAACCAATGTTGGTGCTTTCTACCGAACTGAAATAAGAAAATGCCATGTCGTCGTTATATACCTTTTTACTTATTAACCATTATAGCATCATTTGTGTTACAGAATCGTTAAGATTCAATGCTATTTATGGCTCAAACGCAGGCGTAACGCATTGAGTTTTATGAAGCCTTCTGCATCGCGCTGATCATATACTTCATCTTCTTCAAAGGTTACGTGCGCTTCGGAGTATAAGCTATACGGCGATTTACGCCCTACCACATCGACATTGCCCTTATACAGCTTCATACGCACCACGCCGCTCACATGCGCTTGCGACTGATCAATCGCCGCCTGCAGCATCTCGCGCTCAGGGCTGAACCAATACCCATTATAAATCAACTCGGCGTAGCGCGGCATCAGCTCATCTTTAAGATGGCCGGCGCCACGATCCAGACAGATCGACTCAATACCGCGATGTGCGGCCAGCAAAATAGTGCCGCCCGGCGTTTCATATACACCACGCGACTTCATGCCCACATAACGGTTTTCTACAATGTCGATACGGCCTATACCATGCTTACCACCCAGCTCGTTCAGCTTAGCAAGCAGGTTTGCAGGCGATAATTTTTCGCCGTTGATAGCGACTGCATCGCCTTTTTCAAATTCCACTTCGATATATTCCGGCGCATCGGGTGCGGCTTGTGGCGACACCGTCATACGAAACATATCCTCATCGGTTGCTTCCTGCCATGGGTCTTCCAACGCCTTACCTTCATACGACACATGTAGCAGGTTGGCATCCATGCTGTAAGGCGCTTCGCCGTGCTTGTCTTTGGGCACCGGAATCTGGTGCGCCTGCGCATAGTTGATGAGCGCGGTACGCGAATGCAGATCCCATTCACGCCAAGGACTAATTACTTTAATGTCAGGTTGCAGGCCATAATAGCCCAGTTCAAAGCGCACCTGATCGTTACCCTTACCCGTCGCACCATGTGCTACGGCATCGGCGCCAGTCTCACGCGCAATCTCTATCTGGCGCTTAGCAATGAGCGGGCGCGCAATTGAGGTGCCCAGCAGATAAATACCTTCATACAGCGCATTTGCACGGAACATCGGGAACACATAGTCGCGCACAAACTCTTCGCGCAGATCATCGATGTAGATCTCTTTCACGCCCATCATTTCCGCTTTTTGGCGTGCTGGCTCTACTTCTTCGCCCTGCCCGATATCGGCGGTGAAGGTGACCACTTCGCAATTATAGGTTTCCTGCAACCAGCGCAGAATGATCGATGTGTCTAATCCGCCCGAATATGCCAATACTACTTTTTTAATATCGCCCGATGCCATAAAATGCGTCCTCCAGCCTTCGCTTGTGTTCTTTCTGAGCGCGCAAAATTACGTCAGCCGCCAACTTTTCGCAAGCAAAGACTCATTTGCGGTTGCACTTCACGCCAGTTTCGCTAGATATAGCCAAAAGTGATCAAACAAAGGATTTTCCATGTTAATCGACCATATTCCTACCGGCAAGAACGCCCCTGACGATGTTAATGTGATTATCGAAGTGCCAATGGGCGCCGATCCGATCAAGTATGAGCTGGACAAAGATTCCGGCGCTGTGTTCGTTGATCGCTTCCTGCACACCGCGATGACCTATCCGTGCAATTACGGTTTCATTCCGCATACATTGGCTGAAGATGGCGACCCCACGGATGTGCTCGTTGTGGGCAACACTCCGCTGATGCCGGGTTGCGTGGTAGCGGCTCGCCCGGTTGGCGTGCTGGAAATGGAAGATGATGGCGGTATCGACGCGAAAATCGTGGCCGTTCCGGCTTCCCGCCTGCACCCCTTCTATGACAATGTGAAGAATTACACCGACCTGCCGGATATTCTGCTGCAGCAGATTCGCCATTTCTTCGAGCATTACAAGGATCTGGAGCCTAATAAATGGGTAAAAGTGACCGGCTGGAGCGATGTGGACAAAGCACGCAGCATCATCATGGACGGCATCAAAGCCGGCCAAAAAGACGCTGCATAAGCAGCAGCTCGATTTTTCGATTGTAAACCAATAGCTTCACGCATTCACTTGCGCTTGAGGCCACTCTCGCTTACGTTCCACGCAGAGGGATGAGCGGCATACCCGCCTCATCATTGCACTCGCTCAGCACATAAGGGGCTCAGCATGGATTTATCGGCAAGTTATCAAATGGCTCTCGCCTGCTTCGTTGTAGCATTGCTTTATGCGATTGTAAGTGCACGCCACATGCTCGACGCCAGCAGTGGCACTGAGAAAATGCGCGATGTTGCAAACGCAATTAAGCAAGGCGCGCAGGCCTACTTCAAACGCCAATACCGCACGATTGCTATCGTAAGCATAGCCATTGCCGCACTGCTTGCGTGGCAGTTAGGCTGGTTGATCGCGGTTAGTTTCTTACTGGGCGGCATGTTGTCGAGCCTTGCCAGCTTTATT
>PBPD01000099.1 GCA_002725445.1 Rickettsiales bacterium | reverse complement strand
CGGTGTGATCGAGAATATGAGCTATTTTGAAGATCCATCAGGCCAGCGCCACTCGCTCTTTGGAGAAGGCGGCGGCCAACAGCTCGCCACCGAAATCCACGCACCGCTTTGGGGACATATTGCGTTAACCCCGGACTTGCGCAGTGCGCTGGATGAAGGCGAAGCATATGACCCATCGGCATTCATGCCGATGGCGGAGCAACTACATACACAATTAAGCAAAGCGAGCGGCTAACGCGCACGCACTAGACCGTCGGACGGTCCAGTTTCACCATTAATTCGTTCCATTCGCGCTTGGTCAGGCCGCTATTTTCTACTGTCACCTCTTCGCCAGACAGCATGCGTTTGACCACATCCAGCCCGCTACGCGACACATGCGCGCTATGCATACGGTATTCCTCAAACGCGTCATGCGCCAGTGGACACCATTTTTTCAGCACATCAATCATCACATCCGCATAGGCACGGATTTCATATTGCGCGTGGCTGTCTGCACGCAGCATCAGGAAGTGCATGAGATTATGCAGATCAATCTTCCAGTACCATTGCGTGTAATAGTTCATGGTGAGATTCATACGTGCCAACTCGCGCGCAATCCCGTCGCGTTCTTCGTTCAGCACATTGCCCTGCGCGTCACAATTCATCAGCTCTTCATAGTGGTCATAGGTCTGCATCGCGTCGGCTTTCAGAATATCCAACACGCGCGCTTCTTCTTCTGGTTTCAGACGTTCGTTACTGCGCCCCTGATTATTCTGCTGCGATTGCGGTGTAATCAATTCCGGCTGCGGAATATAAAATTCTTTATCCAGAATAGAGTAGCGCGCCGAATATTCGTTCACATTGGCAGTACGATGGCGAATCCATTGGCGCGCCACAAACATCGGCAGTTTGATGTGAAACTTGATTTCGCACATTTCAAATGGCGTGGTGTGCCAGTGGCGCATCAGATAATTGATCAGGCCTTTATCCTGATTCACCTTTTTGGTGCCCTTACCATAGCTCACACGCGCAGCCTGCACGATCGCGGCATCATCGCCCATATAGTCAACCACGCGCACAAAACCGTGATCCAGCACCGGCAATGGGTCACCCAGGATCGCTTCCAGCTCAGGTGCGATAGGGCGGTAGGTTTGTTGTAATTCGGCTTTGTTGGTGGAAAGTTCTTGTTGCTGTTCAGCGGTTAGCGCCATGGGATTTGCCTCGTCTAGTGCTCGATAAATGATAGGATTTCGTCACTCTAACGCATGAAGCAAAAATGGCAATGGTTTATGCTTTAATTTGCACGTCCCTGATTGGGTGCATCGCGGCCACCGGCTGCCACTGTGTCAGGCACCACGGCCTGCCCGTCGCGCATTTCGCCGTCCAGCGAAATTTCAATCTCTTCTTCGCGCATCCGCGGGCTGATCTCTTCGTAACGTGACTGGTTAAAATTGCGCACCAGCGCGCTCTCAGTTTCGGTCGCAAAGATAGCAAACTCTACCATATATTCCGCCTGTGCAGGTGTCAGTCGGTCATTGCGAATCCGTGCATTATTACCAAATCCTTCGTAATACAAGCCTTGCACGCGCTGTGCTTCCTGCGCCAGATCATACATATAATGCTGCGGCGGCAAAATATCGGCGACATTAGCAAGCTGATGCATCAACACAAAACTATTGCGACTAAATTCAGGGCTTTGTCCCAGATAGAGGGCTGCCTGTAACATGGTGTTAGCACGCGCAGGGTCTACCGTTCCATCGCCAAGATCTCGAATATCCGCACTCGCACGGAATGCGTCTTCGTAGCGCGCTGGATCCTCATTCACAAAGGCCGTGAAGCCTTCAATATAATCTACCAGCTCTTCACGTTCCCGCACCCGGCGGCGGCCTCGGTTTACGATTCCCAAATCCATATTGGCAGCACGTACACCTGGCGTCCGGCTGTTTTGCAACAACTCATCAAAAGAACGTTGTTCAACTTCGCGCGTTTCTTCACGCAACAACGGCACAATCGGTTGACGCATGAAGGCATCAAGCCGCGCCTGTTGGTCTTCTGGCGATCCATAGCCACGAATCTGCTCAATGCGTCCTTCAATGTAATTGCGTACTTCGCGTGCACCCGTACCGCGATAGGCATCATCCCAATCCTCAAAAAAGGTTTTCAGCGGACCACCAACGGTAGCACTGCCCTGCTCATAGCCCAGCAAGCTAAGTGTCTGCTCGACAGTCAGCGCCTCAGCATCCATAGGTGTACCTACATATCCCGTGGTCAAATCTGCTGCGGTATCATAAAGCAGTGCGACTGCTTCGCCCTGCAATTCCAGATAACGGTAATTATGGTCATAACGCGCCCACAAGCCCTGACTGATTTCTGACTGATCCATACGCAAATATAGACGGTCGCCCACCTGCTCCATAATTTCACTGTCTTCTGCCAGCGACGCCATTAGCGGATAATTGGCAATGTCAAACGTGACATAGCGCTCCATATTGTCCGAGTCGTATGCGCGGTCAGCCATTTCTGCACGCATCAGGTCAATTTCTTCCATCACGGCCACATACATTTCTGGCCCAAGCACCATCGCTTCCATTGTCAGCTGCTGATATACAGGCCCCATCAAGACCAGATCGCGCAACAGGTTAATCTCCTGCACATACGGACGCTCGACCATGCTGAACCCGTCAAACATGCCGGCACCAAAAATTTCACGCTCCCATGGCATGAAATAATCGTCCACATTACGCAGCAAACCATCAGCCATGCTCTGCTGCTCCAGTCGGCTTTCCAGCTGTGCAATCTGTGCATCGCTTTTGCCCTGCTCGCGGAGGCTCTGAATAACCGGATGATCTGCCACCCCTTCGGCCTCTGGTGTATCTACATAGGCCTGCAAGGCACGCAATACTTCGATGTTGTTATAGTACTGGCTTTCGCGGGTAATGCTTTCCACGATATTGTAATAATGGCCATTATATTGCACCCGCTCCATGCTTGGCGCATTGGCAAAAAAGTCTGCCACCCCGATCTCCACCAGCTTCTCACGGGACAATCCCAATTCGGCCATACGCAAATTCAGATCACGCTTTACCGCGCCTTCTGTTACGCCAAAGGTCAAAAATCCACTCGCATAGCCAATCGCTACAATTTCTTCATTCAATGCATCGCGCTGGCGCTCGGTCAGGTCACCGGCACGGAACGCTGCTTCAATAGCACGCGCTGCCTCCACGCCGCCATTCACCGATACCGCAGCTGTCAGCACCAATGCACCAGCACCCAGCGCACGCGAGCCTAACGCCGCACCGCGCATCATAGCGGCCCCGCCTTGCACACCGCGAAGCGCACTTACTGTTTGATAACCGCCCACTGCCATACGGCGCAACGCCATACCCGTGTAGTATTGACCCGCAGCTTCCGCGGCGGATTCAAGCCCATTGCCACCCGCGGCAATATTACCAGCAGCGCCCAGTGCCAACGGCACAAAGCGTACAGGGCCTGGGACACGTGATGCAATGGCACCACCACCAAACGCTACGGCATCGTCGCCTGCGTTGGGCAGGTCGGGCAACAAATTACCCGCCATACGATCTGCAAACCCTGCAGTCGAGCGCAGCGGGCCATCTAACCCTACCGATGCAGCACCATTCATGATGCCATCACCAGCAATGTCCAGATAACTGCCTTCACGCATTGGAATCAGTTCGCTCAAAGGCGGACTGTCGGGTGCGTCAATTAAGGGGAAACTCGTTCGATTTTTTTTTTGATCACCCTCGGGGGCGATCTCAACTTGGGTAGGACGTACCCGTGTACCTTCTGGTATGCTGTCGGGGTCAGCCGACACGCCTTCTACACTGCCAAAGGCAACCCGTGCCCTTTCATCCAGCGAATTATCAGGTGATTCTTCTTGCGCATCAGCTTCGCCATTAGGTCCAATCATCGCTAATGTTCCCACTCCACCAATAATCAATGCACGCCGTAAGTTAGCAGGATTTCGGGCTGCACGCACCAATCCTGCACGTGTTTCAGCACCGCGTATAGCACCGCTCATGGCACGTTCGGTGCCTGGTGTAACACCCGGACGCGCCGCGCCTTGCACAAATCCTCGTCCGTAATCTACTGTGCGTACCGCTGCAGCACCTATATTACCTGCACCACGCGCTAATGACATAGCGGGCGGGCCTGCAAAACGCACAGCACCATAAGTGAGTAATGCTCCGCCAGGCGTCATTGCTCCCTGAAGCAAGTTTTCCATACCTAGCCCGTCGGGCGTTTGTTCACGGAAGGCTTCGAAGGTTGCGTCCAACACCGACCCCTCTGCCACATGCATAGGCCGGTTTATAACATTTTCTACTTTGGCACCATTTGCATCGCGCCCTGTCATCAGGTCAATCACTTCGGTTGGCACACCTTCATTGGTCAGCTCTGCGCGAATGCTTTGCGCTTCGCGGCGGCCTTTGGCGATAGAGAACGCATCCCACGGCCAGTGGCCTTCCAGCATCACGCTGAACGTGTTGATCAGATCATCAAAAAAGCGATTGCCATCATTATTGCGGCTATTCTCGATAGCCTGCGCATATAAACGGCCATATTCCAGCGAGCTCGCCCAGCCAAATTGCAAGGGGCCTTCACTCATTTCCCCCGTGCGACCCTGAAACATACCAGACATATACTGGTACGCCGCCACACTGCTATAGGTCAAATTATTGAATTGATCAGAGCCTTGCTGCAATATTTGTCCAGCGGTGCCAAACGAAGCGCCATTGCCTAAAATATCCAGATCAAGATTAGTGTCCACTTGCAGGAACGACCATACACGGCTTGGGTCATTTTGTAAGGCCGCGCGCTCTTCAGGCGACATGGTCTGCCAAATCTGCCAGCCCATCAAATTCTCTGCAATCGTATATGCACGACGCTGGGCAGGCGCAGGCAGCTCGGCGATGCCTTCGCGTACCGCAGAAATCGTTTCCATTTCTGCATTATACGACCGCTCGGCAAAACGCGCTAATTCGCGCTCTTCCTGCTCGCTGAGTTGTGTTCCTGTTATGCGTTCGTTTTCGTTTGTCATATACGTATGTCTATTTCTACTCTTCCACTATACCTTATCCACATTACAGTTTTGTGACACGCAACCGGCTTTTTTACACTTTTTTGCCATTCCCCTGCCATTTTGGCCTATTCGTCCCTTATTTTCACAAACAAGCGCCCATCATGGCGTTGAAAGGTTAATTATGTGTGAAAACTATGGCTTTCCCCTTCACATTACCCCTGCCTACCACTATATTAGAGGTGTTACCTTGTGTAACTATGGCAATAAATGGCTGTATGAAATAAGCGGATTGGACCCGGGGGCGGAACCCGGCGCCTCCACCAAAAGAACTCTTATGGGGGCGAATTAGGATCGACAACCGTAGTAAAGATATCGCTTTTGCTCGGCATGATACCGCCGTAATGGATCACATTTTATAGATGCAAACGATAACTTTGCTCTTGTTGCTGCTAACGACAACACCGTCGTAGCAGCTCGTGCAGCTGCCTAATTGGCACTGCTTGAGTTCTAGACAGTAACGCGGCCCGGGGGGAGCCGGGCAACAGGATCCCCCCACTGAATAAAATATATGAGCGAACGCGATGAACGACCAATTTTTTAACGACGATACGATTGATTATCCCGGCCTTATCGACAATGCGATGCGCAATGTCGTGCGCGAAGCGTTGCAGCAAGTGGCCGATAGCGGCCTGCCGGGCGATCATCATTTCTTCATCTCTTTCCTGACGCAGTTCCCCGGCGTAGAGATTTCGCCCATGCTGCGCGAGCGCTATCCCGAAGAAATGACGATAGTAGTACAACACCAATTCTGGGATCTGATCATCGAAGATGACTATTTCACCATCACGCTCAGCTTCAGCAACATCCCTGAGAAACTGGTGATTCCATTCGCCTCACTCACCGCCTTTGCGGATCCTAGCATCAAGTTTGGCCTACAATTTCATGCGCGTGATGCCAGCGAATTTGCCCCTCATCACGACGAGCCTGTCGCGTGTCCGGCCACTGGCAAAAAGCCAAATACGCCGCCACCTGCCGCCTCGTTCGACGAAGAACCCCCATCCGACGACCACCCACCGGCTAACGATGCCAAAGTGTTGTCGATGGAAGCTTTCCGTAAAAAATAGTTCGCATGAGCGCGTTTATGCAGCAGGCGCTGCGCATAGCGCGACAGGCAGAACAGGCAGGCGAAGTGCCGATTGGCGCGGTGCTTGTGCATAACGGGGCTGTCATCGCCAGCGCCCATAATCACACCGAACGCGACAAAGACGTAACCGCCCACGCCGAAATAAATGTGATACGCGAGGGCGGAAAAACGCTGAATTCCCGTATTCTCCCCGATTGCGATCTCTATGTGACGCTGGAGCCCTGCCCCATGTGTGCGCAGGCCATCAGCTTTGCCCGTATTCGTCGGCTGTATTTTGGCGCCTATGACTCGAAAGGTGGCGGAGTTGACCATGGCCCGCGTATGTTTCAACAAGCCAGCTGTTTTCATGCGCCGGAAGTCATCGGTGGCATGCTTGAGAGCGAATGCGGCGCTTTATTGCGCGACTTCTTTCAGGCCCGTCGTTGAGTTAGCTCGCAACATATCAATTCGTTGCCTAATCATATTGATTTCACATTGCATGCGCACATCACCGGCAAAATTACCAGCGCCATAACGCACCATACGTCTGGTGCATTCTTCTTTCATAAAATGCCTAAATGCGCTCTGGCTCAGTTCTAAATACTCTTCTGCTCTGGCATAAAGCATTCTCCCTGCCTCCTTCCATGTTCTATCATAGCTAGCGGCCGCCTTACTTTCGTGCATAAGCAATAAAGCAAGCTCTTCTTCCGCTTCTTCTTTTATATCATTCAAACATTCTACAGCAGCAAGGTGAGAGCGGGTGGATTCCCAGCATTGGTCTATATCATCCGCATTGGCAGCTGCATTCCACATAACCAGCGGCAAAAGAATCATGAAATACCGTAACTGCTTCGCGCGCATCTATGTGCTCCTTGCCTTTATGGCTGGCATTGATTAAACATGGCCTTAAAGGAGAATATCTATGTCGGTACGATATGTCTATGTCATGAAAGGACTGTCGAAGTCCTACCCGGGGGGAAAAGAAGTCCTGAAAGATATCTGGCTGTCTTTCCTGCCAGGCGCAAAAATCGGCATTGTAGGCCATAACGGCGCAGGTAAATCGACCTTGCTGAAAATCATGGCAGGCAAAATCACCGAATTCAACGGCGAGGCATGGCCAGCCGAAGGCATCAAAGTGGGCTATCTGGAACAAGAGCCTGAGCTGGATGAAAATAAAACCGTACATGAAAACGTGATGGACGGTCTGGCCGAGAAAAAGGCGCTGATTGACCGTTATAACGAGATCATGGCTGACTATTCGGATGACGTGGCCGATGAAGCCGCCGAGCTGCAAGACAAAATCGATGCCGCCAATGCGTGGGACATTGACCGCGAAGCAGATGTAGCCATGGATGCATTGCGCTGCCCAGCGGGTGATTCAGCGGTGGATAAGCTCTCCGGTGGTGAGAAGCGCCGTGT